>JAUNOJ010000088.1 GCA_030531135.1 Sutterellaceae bacterium
CCGCTTTGCAAACGATGCAAAAGTTCGGTGCCTTCTTCCAAAATCGTCACGTCGGCAGCCCAGTTGATGTCGCACACGTAGTCGGCGCCCAACTTCTTTAAAGCCGAGATGATCTTCTTTTCGACGTTGATGCCCGTGGCCATTCCGAACGCGTCGCCGATCGTCACACGTACGGCGGGCGCAAAAGCCACCACCGTCTTGATTTCCGGATCGTCCAACCAGTCCACGGCCGTTTCGATCTGGTCGTGTTCGCACAAAGCGCCCGTCGGGCACACCATCGTGCACTGACCGCACTGCACGCACGTGGCCGAATCCGCCCAACGATGGGCACCTGCAATGCCCACGCCGCACTTGGTGCCGATATCGTCCAAGGTCAAGGCGGCAATGCCCTGCACCTTACGGCACACTTCGACACAGCGACCGCAACGGATGCACTTGTTGACGTCGCGCACCACACCGTTGGCCGACCAGTCGTCGGGTCTCTTTTGGGTAAAGCGACCGCTGCAACCGTTGTCGCGCAAGCCCACATACATGGCCAAATCCTGCAATTCGCAGTTGCCGTGACGTGCGCAGCTTGCGCAGTCCTGATCATGGTCGGCAAAAAGCCAAGCCACTTGCATGCGCTGCATGCGACGCACTTCGGGGGTGCGCGTCAATACGCGCATACCTTCTTGCATGGGCGTCGTGCAAGACGTCACGATCTTTTTCTCGGGCTTGTCGCCGGCAGTGGTCATTTCGACCAAACAAACGCGACACGTTCCCGGCGTGTGATCCAAAGGCAAATAAGCGCAAAGCGTCGGAATAAAGATGCCGTTTTTGCGCGCGGCGGCCAAAATGGTGTCGCCTTCGTTAAATTCGATTTCTCTATCGTTGATCCAGGCTTTCATTCTTAGGCTCCTTGACGCACGTTATGTTGGTGCTTTGCATCGACATTGCCCGGAATCGGGCGCGGTGTCACCACAGCCAAAAGTCTGTAGCAACGCATGCAACGTTGAGCCTCGCGATAGGCTTGTTCATCGGTAAAGGTCAAATCGACCTCGCGGAAATTCTTTTCGCGTTCGCAAACCGGAATATGCGGCAACGGTTCTCGCTTGGCCGGACGTACCGGCATCTTGTGTTCGCCTTCTTCCAACAGTTTGCAATCGTGAATGATCTGTCCCATGCGGAAACGCGGCACAAAGCCCACGGAGCCGCGGGAGAGATATTCGTCAATGGAGTAAGCGGCACGTTCCCCGTGCGCCAAACCGCCGATCAAAGTCGTCGGACCCGTGGCGCAGTCGCCGCCGGCAAACACACCGGGGCGCGACGTAGCCAGGGCGCTGTTGACGGCAATATTGCCCCAACGATCGAAAAGCACGCCTTCGGTTTCGGGCAACACGCTTCGATCCAACTTCTGACCGATAGCGGCAATCAAGGTCGAGCATTCGATCACGAATTCGCTGCCCGGGACGGCGCGCACGCCGCGACGGCCGCGCGCATCTTTTTCGGTCAATTCCATCTTCGTCAGACGCACGCCCTTAACCACACCGTTTTCTTCGATGATTTCGCTCGGGTTGGTCAGGAAGTGGAATTCGACGCCTTCGTCCATGGCAGCTTCGATTTCTTCCGGATCGGCCGTGGCGGCATCGGCCGTACGGCGATAAACGACGTGCACCTTGCCGTCGGTAATGCGCTTGGCGGTACGGCAGCAGTCCATGGCCACGTTACCGCAACCCACGACGATCACGTCGCCTTCAAGCTTGATTTGTCCGCCTTCGTCCACCGTCTTTTCGACTTCGAGCAAGAAGTCGATGCCGTTGCGATACCCTTGCCAGGAAGTGTCTTCGCCGGGCAAGCCCAGATAAGCGCCCACGGCACAACCGATACCGATAAAGACGGCACCGTACCCGCGATTAAAGAGGTCGCTCACGGAAAAGTCCGACCCCAGACACTGACCGAAGTTCCAGACGCCGCCCAACTCGGTAATGGCGTCGGTTTCCTTTTGCAACAAGCCCTTGGGCAAACGATAAGGCGGAATACCGCGCAAAGCCATGCCGCCGGCGTTTTCGTCCTTGTCGTAAATATCGACCGGATAGCCCATCATCAAGAGATTGTAGGCACAGTTGATGCCGGCCGGACCCGCGCCCACGACGGCAACGCGTGCCTTAGTGGGATCGAGCATCGGATCCATGCCCTTAAAGAGATCGGAAACGCTAGAGCCGACGCTATCAGACACCCAACGCTTGATGTCTTTGATAGCCACGGCCTGATCGACATAGCGACGACGGCAAACCGATTCGCAGGGGCGCGCACACACGCGACCGCAGGAGGCCACCAACGGATAGTGGTGCAACAAGACGCCTGCGGCCAATTCGGGATGTCCGTCGCGAACATAGTCAATGTAGCGAGGAATGTTGACGTGCGCGGGACACGCTTCGATGCACTTGGCGGTCACCGTCGTATAGATGTCGCCCTGCATGGGAGAGGCCGTCATGATCAAGCGTTCTCTAAAGTGCGTCAAGGCGCCGATCATCGCTTCGGGCGTCGTGCGACCGATGCCGCACAAGCTCGTTTGGCGCATCTGCAATGCGGACTCAAGAATGTGATCCCAGTCGACTTCAAAACCCTTGCCGTCAATCAAGTCTTTGAGTGCCAATTCCATCAAAATGGCACCGGTACGGCACGGCGTGCAACGACCGCAGGAAATTTCGCGGGTTTGCGTGTAATAGCGATACAGGATGCCTGCCAAACTTTCGTTTTCGTTAAAAACCAGAAAACCGAAATTGCTCACAATCGCATCGATCGGATTGCCGGGATTGAAATTTTGCAGGGCCGTCAAAGGCAAATCGGGCGGAGCGGCATCTTCTCCGTTGGTGTTGTCGTACTTCACACCTTTCCATACGCCGTACTGGATTTTGTACATCGTTTTGGGGTCCGTTGTTGTTAGCGGTTAAGCCTCTAAGGCTGTTTGCAGAACCAAGAACCGAATGTTCAAGCACGTTCTTCGTTCCGCCCTTCTTATTTATTCTCTGAAATTCGGTGTTGCGCTCCTCGTTCGAAAGAACTACAACCCCGAATCGGGTATCGAAATTGTAGGCTGTTTTGCGTCTTTTTCCTACAACTTGTCGGAAAAACTATCGCGTCGATTTAAAGCGACGAAAACGTCAACTCGCCCGAAATTCGGGGGCAAAATGCTCGACCTACAAGTTCGATCGTACCTTGAGGCGACTTACGATCTATAGACTATATAGTCTTAGTACTATGGAATTTCGCCAAAACCATAGCAAAAATGCCTCTCGGAGAATCTTCGAGAGGCATTTCGTAGGCAATCGGTCGTTGCAATTACATTGTCGAGACGGCGCGATAGAGCATATAGCCGGCCAAAATGAAAAGGTTGCAGGCAAAGATTTTCTTCAAGGGCTTGGTGTTGATGCTGTGCGCCACCTTGGCACCCAAAGGCGCCGTGAAAATGCTCGCAATCGACACGCACAACAGTGCCGGAATGTGAATGTAGCCCAATGTTTCGGGCCAACCCGGCATGCCGACCGTGCCCAATCCCGTGACAATGTAACCGATCGTGCCGGCAGCTGCGATGGGAAAACCGAACGCGGCAGAGGTTCCGACGGCATTTTTCATGGGCACATTGCACCAAAGCATAAAGGGCACGGAGATGAAGCCGCCGCCCGCGCCCACCAATGCGCTCACCACACCGATGCCGGTACCCACGCCGAACTGACCGAGTTTGCCGGGCAACTCGCGAGAAGCCGACGGCTTGGAATTCATAAACATCTTCACGGCCGAAAAGCCCACGAAGCAGACAAAGACCATCGAAATCCAAAAGGTGGGCAAAAGACTTGCAATCTTGGCACCACCCAAAGAGCCCACCAAAATACCGGGAGCCACACTCCAAACCAGCGGCCACAGAACACCGCCGCGCTGATGGTGCGCTCTGACGCTTGACATCGAGGTAAACATAATCGTTGCCAGAGACGTCGCAATGGCCACGTGCACGATATGTTCGTTGGGAATCCCCGCCAAAGGCAGCAACATCGTCAAAAAGGGCGTCAAGATCATACCGCCGCCGATGCCCAAGAGCCCGGCTAAAAAGCCGGTACAAGAGCCCAACAACATCAACGCCAATGCAATTTCAATCGTCATGGCAAAAGTTTCCTTTGTCCGCAAAAAACAAGCGCAAATTCTACGCCCGGCCTTCGCCTTTCGAAATAAGCCAAGTACCGTAGAAGGTGTCCGTTATCGCTATTCGTGCCCGATAACCTGCGCGTGTTCGTCCAAAAATTCACCTTCTTCGGTTTTAAAGAGCTGACGCGGGATGGCGTGGCTCGAGAAGAAATGCGGCGACAGGCTAAAGGCGTAGCTGCCCGCATTGGTGATGCTCACAATGTCACCCACTTCGGCTTTCTTCAACTCAATGTCATTGGCCACGATATCGAGAGCCGTGCAAAGGTTACCGACCAAATTGACACGCTCGGTTTCGACGGCGTTGTTTTCAACCGAAATCACAAAGGGGCGCGGCGACGTGTACAAAGGCTCTTGCCCGTCGGCCGCATCGGCATTGTTCGTTAAAACCAAATGCGCGATTGCCGGGCGAATAAAACCGGTCAATGCATTTTTTACGATCACGTATTTCACACCGCGCGAAACCTTGATGTCCACGACGGGCGTGTAGTAGGTGCCGGCTTGGCAGACGATGTAGCGCCCCGTTTCCATGATCAGACGCAATCTGCCTTCGGATTTCGCAACAAGTTCTTTGGCCTTGGCCGAGAGCACGGCAAAGTCAACGGGCGTATCGCGCTGCGCTTCGTAAGCTTCGCCGATGCCGCTTCCCATATTGAGGTAATCGAGCTTCACGCCCAATTGCGATTCGACGCGACCTGCCAAATCAAAGCACTTGTCCCAATAGGCGGCAATGCGTTGCGCATCCAAAACTTGAGAGCGCACATGCATATGGATGCCTTCGAGTTCCAAATTGGGACTGGCGTGCATGACTTCGAGCAATTGCGGCAACTCTTCGACGTCGATCCCGAATTTGCCGGGCAAGCCCACATCATCGGTCATGGTGAAATCGGGATTCAAACGCACCCCGAACTTCACGGTCATCGCCTTTTCTTGCGCCAAAGCTTGCAAGCATTCAATATCGTGAAAGCTGTCGGCAATAAAGCGACACTTACCCAAGGTGAGCTCAATGTCGCGATCGCTTTTGCCCGGGGCCGAGTAGTAGATGTCCTTGGCGGCAAAGCCTTGCGTCATGCCCATGAAGACTTCGTTACTCGAGGCGGCATCGAGCCCGAACCCCGCCGCTTTGACTTCTTGCAAAATCTGCGCATAGGGGTTGGTTTTGACCGAATACAAAAATTCAAACCCGGCCAAAGCTTCTTTGACTTGAGCACAACGTGCACGCACGTGCGCCTGATCGTAAACGTAGCACGGTGCCGTGGCTCGGACGGTTTTGCTGACAGTGGATTCGGTCATGAGATTTTCCTTATAAGAACGGTGCGGCGAATTTCTTCGGCCGTGGTGTCGCCGAAAAACGGGATGAATTGATTTTGCGGGCTGCGCCAAATCGCCAACGGAACGGACATGCCGCCAGCCTTGCGAAAGATGCGGGCGTTTTCCCACACGCGGTCGCGATCGGTTTGCGTAGCCGGATAGTCGTTGCATTCGAGCCCGCCCTCGACAAATGAGAGCTGGTGCTCGTTCATAGTTTCCCAAGGCAAACTAGAGGTCAAAATGCTTGCGCCTTGTGCGGTACTGATATCGGCGCTCACACAAACCGGGAACCAATAGAAATCGATGTCGTTTTCAAGCACCTTGGACATCTCCCAAAATGCATGCGACCACGAACATTGACAATCGAAAACCGTCACAACCACAGGCAGTCCTTGCGTGCCGGGTCGATGAAACCCGTAGCCGCGCGTGACGAGGCGCTCGTAGATGGCGTCGAGCTCGGTGCCGGCGCGCAACTTCGGATAGTCGGGGTGCGCGGGCATCGCAAACCGATCGGTGGGAATGGCGCAAACTTTTTCGGGAGTCATAATCGTTGCCGCAAGAAAACGATGCGAAAAATTGTAGCCGCTGGCGCGCCCAAAGCGCAAAAAAAACAAACCGATCGAGCGTTAACCCGACCGGTTCGTTTTGCTTCGTGCTCTGGCTGCAGGATCTTGCTCCTACAGCCTTGCGTGAATCAAGCGCAACGGATTATTGCGGATGAATCATCTTGGAAGGATCAACGTATTCGTTGAACTGTTCTTCCGTGCACATATCAAGCTTCAAGCAAGCTTCGCGCAAGCTCAAGTTTTCCTTGTGAGCGTACTTGGCGATCTTGGCAGCGTTGTCGTAGCCGACCAACGGAGACAGAGCCGTCACCAACATCAAGGAACGTTCCATCAATTCGTTGATGCGATCGACGTTGGGCGTAATGCCGGCAACGCAGTGAATTTCAAAGGACTTCATGCAGTCAGCCAACAAGCGGATGCTCTGCAACAGGTTGTGAGCGATCACGGGCTTGAAGACGTTGAGTTCGAAGTTACCCTGGCTGGCAGCCATGTTGATGCAGGTGGCGTTACCCATGACCTGAACGGCAACCATCGTCACGGCTTCGCACTGCGTCGGATTGACCTTACCCGGCATGATGGAAGAACCCGGTTCGTTGGCCGGAATGTTGATTTCGCCCAAGCCGCCGCGAGGACCGCTGGCGAGCCAACGAATATCGTTGGCAATCTTCATCAAGTCGGCAGCCAAGCCGGCCAAAGCGCCTTCCAAGGTCACGAGAGCGTCGTGGCTGGTCAAACCCCAGAACTTGTTGGTGGCGTCGACAAACTTCAAACCCGTCACTTCGGTCAACGTAGCGGAAACGTCGGCACCGAAACCCTTCGGGGAGTTGATACCCGTACCGACGGCCGTACCGCCGATAGCCAATTCGCGGCAGGTTTCCAAAGCGCCCATGATCTGCTGCTTGGCGTGCGTCATCATGGAAGCATAGCCGCTGAATTCCTGGCCCAAGGTCAAGGGCGTGGCATCCTGCAAGTGGGTGC
>JAUNOJ010000089.1 GCA_030531135.1 Sutterellaceae bacterium
TAAGTTTTAAAAAAGTCCTTGTTCAATTCATGAATCTTATTCAGTTCATCTTTCTTCATAGCAAATTGTTTGTTATCGCGACTAATTTCTTCGAGAACGTCGCGACCAATGCCGGAAAGAGAAGAACAAGCACCGGTAACAGTGTCCATAAAATTGTTCACTGCTGCCTTCATTTGAAAGTTCTTAGTCGTTGATGCAAATTTGAGGGCAGATACACCAGTTTGAAGTACCGGGTCAATGTTCTCTAGTATTAGATTTTGCCAGAAAAGCTTTGACCTCTCATTCATTCTCTCGCGTTCCATCTCCTGTAATTTGAAGAAAGTCAAATCATCCAAAAGACGACCGATGAGCATTGCCGAACCATCGGCTTTTAGTTTTTTCAAGTTGATATTGTTGATGATCTCATCGTATTGCTGATCAAGAACCAGACGATTTTCGTAATGGCGTATTCTTGACAGAGAGTAGGAACAGTAGTTCAGGGCAATGATTTCCTGAACATTAGGGTCAGTTGGTGATTCGCTTAAAATAGGCGTGTCAGCTGCATATGCTTGAGAGAAGGCCAAAACACAGGCCAGGGTCAAATTTTTGAGTTTAATTTTTTGTGCGAATTCCTTACCAGACCACATACCGCTTTCCTCCGAGAGGGTAAATTGATCCAAATATTATAATAGGAAAGAAAAATTCTGTTACATTTGCAAAAAAGTTGTGTCCGAAAATCATGACGATAGTCAGATTTTTGACACAGAAAATTTTTTATCGACTTAGCCGAAACTCCAAAAAGCAATAGCCATCACGCCAATAAGGGTTAAGGACAGGATGAGCCAAAAAACTTTGTCGTTACGGGCATAGTCGCCGATTTGAGCGCCGCAATCTGGACAGAAACTCATGTCTGGCTGCCCCTCATATATGACTACGCGCGGACGTACCGAGTGGCGGCACTTGGGGCAACACATGACGGCGTCTTGCTGCACAGACGATTGCGACGATTCTTTGAAAGCCACGGACAGCACGCGATGCAAACTTTCTTCGGCGGTTTCGGGGTCGGCAAGGGTAAAGGTCACCATGTCGCCGGCTCCGGGAATCCAAAGACCTTCGACGGCTTTGTGACTAAAGCTGTACTTGGTGCCGTCAACGGCATTGAGTTGACCAACGCCGTTTTTGACGTCGTAGAAGATCACCATACCGTCGAGAACATTAGTCTCATCTACTTTGTGTTGGGATTCAGACATACCAAGTACTTTGGAGAAAAAAGCAAGATAAACTTATGCCTAGGTATTTATGCCTAGACGCTTGTTGAATTTTACCTTCTCATTAGGCAAAAGAGAAGAGTGTCGATAGACAAGTTTAGCTAATTCCAACTTTGTTCTACAAATGAATTGGGGCACTTTGTAATAGACAAAACCAGAACATTTCGTGGTGGAAGCTGGGGAGTTTCGATCAGATCGCGACTAAATTTTTTCTGAAAAACATTACAAAACCGGTGTGGTTATATAATTGGTTCTACGATTAACTTAAATGCTTTGAAAAATGGCTATGCGTGATCTTGAAAATAACACAAGTATCTTTTCCTATAAGGGAAAGATAAATCGTGGTCCATTCATTTTGCTGAACATCGTGCTATCTGTTGTGGGTGCTTTGTTTTCGGCTGTGGCAGAATCGCTTCCGCCTGATATCCTGCTGGCTCTTATAGTTCTTGTCGGGGCGGTGTTCATTGTGGTGCCATCTATCTTCAGTTTTATCAAACGTTGCAGAACTGTCGGTATTTCGCCTTGGTGGGTTCTTGTCACAATCATCCCATTGGCCAGTTTCATTTTGTTTATTACACTCGCAATCATGAAAAGAAAAAGAGGGGATGAGCCGGTGGTGTACACCTAAAGATCTCCTTACTAATCTTAAACTCATTAAGAATTTGAGATCAGGTACGAAGAACCCC
Source organism: Sutterellaceae bacterium (assembly GCA_030531135.1). Classification (GTDB taxonomy): domain Bacteria; phylum Pseudomonadota; class Gammaproteobacteria; order Burkholderiales; family Burkholderiaceae_F; genus Duodenibacillus. The sequence continues at coordinate 1,934 of JAUNOJ010000089.1, forward strand.
ATCAGCATGCTTGTTGATGGGGTTTTTCAATGAACCGATACTTTCACTTATCGGCAAAAGTTTCTATTTCCACCTTGGCACCGGAAGCAACATTGCCGCCGGACAAGCGTGACGTTTCAATGTCGGGCGTCAAGGTATTGGTGTTGCCGCCGGCGTCGACTTCCATGTCGTCAATCAAGGTAGGCTCGTACCAGGCGCCGTGCCCCATAGCAACGGTGCCGGGCGCCACATCTTCGCTCACGACCGCTTTTGCCAGCACTGAGCCCTGCGCATTGAAAACCCGAATCGTTTGCCCGTTGCCGATGCCACGTATCTGAGCGTCCTTTGCACTGATGCGACAAGGTTCAAAGTGGCCGTTAGGCTTATCGATGGTGTCGTCCAACTGACTGTGCAGTCGCTCCGTTGCCTTAATGCTCATCAAAACCAAAGGGTAGCGAGCCTCGTCCGTCTCGGACGTTTGGCGATCGCACAAGTAGGCCGGATGCGGCGGCACATCGCTATAGCCCATGGCGGCAAGCGTTTCGCTATAAAGTTCAATCTTGCCCGAGGGCGTGGCCAGACGATGGCCTTCGGGGTCTTCGCGGTAGGCTATCCACGGATCGTCAAACGTGCGAGAAGCGTCTTTGTCAAAGAAGTGGGTGCCCGTCTCCCAGAAGGATTCGAACTCGGGCATGGCAATTCCGCGACCGGCAGCCGCATCGCAAACCGAAGCGTAGGTGGCACGAATGCGTTCGTTTTCCGTTAAACCCCCTGAGAAGGCGTGAAGCAAATCAAGACGTTCGGCCAAATCGCTAAAGATCGCCCAGTCGCTGCGAGATTCTCCCAGAGGTGTAATGGCCTGCTGCATGGCACAAACGCCGGCTTGCGTATAGGTGCCGATACCGGTGATGTCGTTTCTCTCAAAACTCGTGCAAGCCGGCAGAATGATGTCGGCATGTTCCGCCGTGGCATTCATGACAGATTCCACCACCACAATCGTTTCGGGCTTTTGAAAGGCTTTCACGACCTTACCGGTATCAGGTTGATGGGCAAAGGGATTGCCACCCGCCCAAATGACGAGTTTGACATCCGGATACGTGACTTTTTTGCCCGCATAGTCGATTGTTTTGCCGGGATTCAAGAAACAGTCGGCAAACTTGGCCACCGGGATCGTGTCCGCGAGTCTGTTTCCCGTTGCCGCATGAAACCACTGCGGCGCCACGACGCTACTGATTTCAGGCACACTTACGCCGCGATAGACCGGCACGCCGCCGTCGCAATAGTGATAGTGCGTTCCGATACCGCCGCCCGCGTGGCCGATGTGACCTAAGACACAGGCCAAAGCATAAGCCATCGACGGCGCCTGTTCTCCAAAGCGCGAGCGCTGAGGCCCCCAGCCCATCATCAAAAGCGTGCGATTTTCTTTGAGGTGAAGCGCCAGTTTTTCGATTTCTTCAACCGATAGCCCCGTAATGGGAGCAGCCCACTGAGCATCCTTTTTGACGCCGTCGGTTTTGCCCATGGCGTAAGCCAAGAATTTGTCCGAACCCTTCGTGCAGTGCTCTAAAAACTCGGTATCGGCCAATCCTTTGTCGATCAAGGTGACGATCAACGCCAGCATTAGGGCGGTATCGCTGCCTTGCTTGGGTGCAATCCAGCGACTTCCTAAAAACTTGGCCGTTTCGGTTTTCACCGGATTGATAGAAAGGCTTTCGATTCCGGAGGCCTTCAATTTTCTTAAATAGTCTTTGCCCTCATGAATCGTGGTGCACCAATCGATATCGTTGGTGACCAACGGATCGGCTCCCCAAAAGACGACGCAACCAGCATTTTTTAAGACTGCCTCCCAAGAGGGAACGGCAGGGTCGGACGCTCCCACCACATAGGGGAGAATGGCACTGATGGCGGCGGTCGAATAGCTGTTGGCGCACGGAATGTAGCCGCCGCACAAATTCAGTAAACGCCGCAAGAGGCTCACGGACGAGTTGACGCAGCCCGCCGACTTCCAACCGTAGCTTCTGCCAAAGACGGATTGCGGACCGTATTCGGTATAGACGCGCCGAATTTCGTCAGCGACCAACCCCAAAGCCTTTTCCCACGAAACGCGTACGAACGTGTCGTGACCGCGCTCTGCGCGAGAGGCAGGGCCGTTTTTTAAGTAGCCGCTTCTGACCAAAGGAAAGAGCAAACGTTTTTTCGAGTAAACACGCTCGATCAGATTTCCCACATTGGGCGAAGGCCACAAATCGGCTTCGTGCGGCGCGATTTCGACGATGCGACCGTTTTCGGTGCGACCGCGCACGATGCCCCAGTGGGTGGCGGTGATAAATGTGTGGTTTAACGGAGTGCTCACGAGGATTCTCAATACAAAAAGTTTCGTTAAGCCCCATTGTAGTTTGTTCTCTTCAAGGTAAACGGAGTGTAGACTTCGGTTTTAGTCAAATCACCATTTTCAAGAGACAACCCATGAGCACGACTTCCATGCATCGCCCCGCGGGCACGGCCGATCAAAAAGCACTGGTTCTTTTTAGCGGCGGACAAGACTCCACCACCTGTTTGGCATGGGCTTTGGCGCGCTACAAGACGGTTGAAACCGTGGGTTTCGATTACGGTCAGCGCCACTCGGTGGAGTTGGAATGCCGAACGAAGGTCTTGGAAAAGTTGCGTGCGTTTTCGTCTGATTGGGACACTCGTTTGGGCGAAGACTTTATGCTCGATATGCGCTCCTTAGGCACGATCAGCGATTGTTCTCTCACCAAAGAAAAGGAAATCGAGTGGGAGGCCAATGGGTTACCCAACACCTTTGTGCCCGCGCGCAATTTGCTCTTTTTCACGTATGCGGCAGCCCTGGCTTATCGACGCGGCGCCACCGTCTTGGTGGGCGGTATGTGCGAAACCGATTATTCGGGCTATCCGGACTGCCGAGACAATACGCTCAAAAGTCTTCAGGTGTCGCTTTCATTAGGGTTGGACAGTCCCATGGTGATCGAAACGCCCTTGATGTGGCTCGACAAAGCCCAGACGTGGCAGTTAGCGCACGACTTGGGCGGCGACGAACTCGTCAACTTGGTGCGTTTTGACACCCACACCTGCTACATGGGCGACCATACCCACCGCCACGACTGGGGCTATGGGTGCGGTCAGTGTCCGGCTTGCAAATTGCGTCAAGCCGGTTGGGACGAGTTTTCCAATCAGATGTAATAGACGGCGGAGCCCATTTCGGGCTCTTGCATGTCCAAAAAGGACAAAAGCAACAGTTCCATATCTGTCGGAGACGCAATGCCTTCGGCCCAGTCGACCAACGTGTCCGTATGAACTCCGAGCAGTTTGGCGATATCGTTGATGTCTTTTCTCAGTTTTTTGCGCAACAGCGGCAGATCGATCACAAGGCTTTTTGGGCGACTTGCGCTGTCCGGAGTGCCATCGGCGAGCAAAGTTGAAAATTGATGCAAAGTGTCGAAATAGCCCGTGTGATCTTTCGAAAATTTGCTCCGGTCACTACCCGGAAGCATCTTCGTTTCGACGTAGACGTGTCTTTGCACATAGCAAGGCGCTTCGACCATCGCCTCCACCAGATAGGCGGCCGAAGTCGGAATCTCGGTTTCGTCGTGTTCCCAGCGATAGATTTGCCGCTCGGTGACGCCCATTAAGATACTGAGCTCACGCTGCGTCATATCGGCCCGTCGGCGGCATAGCCTGAACTCTTGCCCGGACATCGTTTTTCGTTTGGCAAGTCCTTGTTCGATCAAGGTCACGACAAGTTTGACCGACGGCAGTTGGCCGCTTGCGAATTTATCAATCAAGTCTTTGAGTTCGGCTTGCGTGAGTTTTTTGCCCATCTTCCCAAGAATTCCTGTGTTTCCTAAACGGATTTACAGACAGTATACGCTTTGCAACGCCTAAAAATCAGACATTTTGTCTGAAAGCGTTTAATTCGAGGAACAACTTTTCCAAAATCGACAGGTCATCACGGCAATGCAACCTCCGTTTTGAAGTTTGCGTGCTCGTCTGTTTCGATCTAGGAGAAAGTTATGTCAAAGGAAAAAGTCGAATTTTTGATCGCGGTGATTATTTCGCTGAGTTTGCTCTGGATGGTTTTCGGGGGAGGCGGCCCCAAACATTGAGATGCTCCGGAAAACAAATGAGGGCACCGCGATCGTGCCCTCAAAAATCGTTTTACTTGCCGGCTTTCTTTCGCTTGGCGCCGTCTTGACGAAGCTTTTGCGTCAAAGCATCGAACTCTTGACGCATTTCCTTGTCGTAGAAGGCATCCAACTGCGGCGGCTCAAACTCAAAGATGCTCAAGAGGTCTTTTTCGCTTGACTTGATCACATCAATCAATTCAGCTCCGACCTTGACGGTTCTGAAGGTGTTGCGGGCAAGCTCAAAATTAAGCTTCATATCCTTGAGCAACACTGCCAGACGCTCCTTGCGTGCACGCAAGTGATCGGCATAGAGATCGGCCAACTCGATCGTGCGAGCATTGATGTCGATGTTGTTGATGGCAATGGCGCTACGCTCGGGCGACTTTTGATGAATCTCGTCGGCAGCCAACATCTGATTGTTGGCTTCGTTGATGATGTCCGAAATACGATAGAGATAATCGTCGTCGATCACGTCAATGGCGCGTGCAATCGCCGTGATATAGACGCGATAGCTCATCATCAAAAAGCCCGTATAGGATTTCACCTGTTCGGGCCCGGCATCGGGACTCGTCAAAAGTTCCGCCAACTGCTTTTCAATGGCCTTGATGTTTTCGGCAACGGCCATGACCTGCGCCAACTGTGTGCCTTCGGCCGTGTAAAGAAGCCCGTCGATTTGTTCGGGCGTCATCACGATGCCGTCTTGGGCAAGTTTGGCGAGCGTTTCGGTTTTGAGCGTCTCGATCTTGGCATTGTCAACTTCGATGGCCTTCTTTTCTCGCGCAATGCGGCGCTCCAACCAGGTGCGGGTGCGCTTTAAGGGCATTAAAGAAGTGGAGGGCGCAGAAATCGTGGCCAATTTCCAAGCATTGATCTGTTCGCGACGCTCGGTCACGCGATCCTGAATCCTTTGCACCTGATCGATCAAGCGCAGCACGTCGGAGTGCATGAATTCCTT
>JAUNOJ010000090.1 GCA_030531135.1 Sutterellaceae bacterium
CTTGAGTATCGTAGTGACTTTGTGTTTTGGCAACTTGACTGCCGTCAACATAACACAGGGTGCCCGCTCCTTGAAGTTTACGACTTTCTGTATTTGCAATTTTTCTTGCATATTCGACACCTAAATTGATGGTCTCCGAATAACTCAGTAGACTCACGCGGATGTCTTCCGACGATTCGTTACCGAAAAACACTTCTTCAAGAGCATCGCGCACCATTTGTTGCGTCTCCGGAATCATGTACTCCTGACTGTTTGACGCATCTAAGCTCAAAACAAGCTCTAACGGACGATAGAAAATTTCCACATCGGCGAAGTTATGACTTTGAGACGATCGCCCGAAAAGTTGAGCAATGCGCCCCGTGTAGTCGGGTTTTGCCTCATAAGTCACATCGGCGCGATATTCTTGCGCCGTGGGTTTGGTGACGGAAATGCTCACAATTTCCGAGCTGTTGGTGACCGAGCGTGCATTTTCTCGAATCCAAGCATCCGTTAGGAAGTAGTCCGGCATCGGTTGTAACTTCATGGATGTTTTCGCTGCAGCCAAAGCCGCTTGCGTTGTTGCCAGCGTATAGGCGCTGCTGTTGGTGATTGCACGTTGGTACAAAAAGGTGCCGCCGACCAATGTTGCCGTCGGAACCAGTACCATTGCCGAAGCAATGCCGATAAAGCCTTTGCGGCTAGAGAATATTCCTGCCAAGGACGAAACCGTACGGCGCCATTGCGGCAAATGAAAGTTCTTAGTCATCATTCGATCTCGTTGTTTTTGCGGATGGCGGTAAAGGCACTCGAAAGAGTCGAGGGCATCATGATCTTTTGAAAGAGACGTTCGGCCGACTTGTCGATCAGGCACGATTTAACACGCAGAATTTTTATGGGTGTGATGTCGCCGGCCGGCGTCATGCGCCCGCCGTTTTCGTAGAAAAAGCTGGCAAAGTCGGTGTCGTTTTCAACCTTCGGACATGTGCCGCCTGCTCTATAGTGATGAATTTCAGGCGTGCCGTTGGTGCCGGCCGTGGACGTGTCGGCATATTCGACTTCAATGCCAACGGTGCGATCGGTATCCGTGCTTTTGCCTGTCATGGCCGTTTGCAAAAGTCGAGCTGCGTCGGTCGTATCGGTCGGTAAAGTCGTCTCCAAAGGCACTGAAATCGTGAGGTTTGTTTCCGGGTCAACGGCCGTTTCATCGCGATTGATGAGAATTTCAGCCAGTGCTGCCGTTTCGATGTTCAAGTGGTTCTGTTGACGGTAAATATCGCCCAACTGCCAAGCGCCCCAAACCAAGGAGGTGCCGACACCGCATGCGACCGTTGCAATGAGCGCAAACTCGATGGCTACAGCCCCTTTGGTGTTACGAACAAACTTTTGAATTCCGGTCAATCGTTTCATAGGTATCGCAAAAAAATTAGTAGTCGGGTTCGTTGATGTAGAAAAAGTCGATGCTGCGCTTGGCTTGCATCGATTTGGGTAAAAAGCCCTTTAAGACCGAAAGCTCCATCTCAGCTTTGACATGCACCAACGCATTGCCACGACCGCCGCCGGTTTGTCCGGCACCGTTAGAAATTTCTTTGATAGAGTCGCTTGAGGTGATCGTCAACTCGATGTCTTTGGCAGAAAAAAGGGCGTTTTCCGATTCTTCCAGCTTTTTGCGAATGAGCGCTTCGGCATTGACGCCGCGCTCGACTTTGGCTTGCATCGTTCCCAAAAAGAGCGCATTGTCAATGACACTGTAGGCAATAGATATGCGCGCCGTTTCGAGCAACACGCCCACAAAGAGCAAAAAGAGGGGCGCGAGTAAAGCCGTTTCAACAACAACGGCTCCGCGTCGATCGGAGAGCGGCTTGAAAAAACGAGACCACAAACGAGACATCATTCGGACTCCTTTCTTTATCGCGCTTGATGAAGCTTGAGGAGTTTTTCAAAGGCGACGTCATCCATATCGGTACGTAAAAGTTCACGTGCTTCGGTTTTGCGATTGAGTTGAATCAAAGCAACGGCGGCCGCAAACTTAGCCTGAGGCAGTGCGCCGACGATCGGTTGCAAAAGGTTGAGCGCTTCTTGCGATTTTCCGATAAAAAGCAGAGTTCTGGCGTAGTTAAAACGTACGTCGGGTTCGTCCTTTTCTTGCATCAGGCTTTCAAAAATCGCCTGTGCTTTGGTAAACGAACCTGACAAACTGGCGGCAACGGCTTCCAGTTTTAGAGCATCGCGCTGAAGCTGTGTTTTGGTTTGCGCATCGACGGGGGCACCCTTTTCGGAAGCCATCGTTTCGTCAAAACGGGCAAGTTCGGACAATGCGCCCGCCGTATCGCCCAAAGCTATCATGGCGCGCGCTTTTTCGAGGTGCGCTCCCGGAAAGCTTTTGCCGTCTACCGATGTGAGCGTTCGCAGAGCTTGTTCGGCATCGCCAGACTTGGTCAAGGCTTTGGCGTAAAACACGCGCGCTTCTTGGTTTTCGGGACTGCGCGTGACGACATTGCGAGCAGTATTGACCATCAATTCATAATTGCCGCTTTCTTCGGCGGCACGCAGCAGTGCTTTGTTGGATTGCCAAGAGTTTTGGTCGTAAGACCGAATGGTGTCGTTAGCTTCAATGCCGTTGGGACCTATGGCCACACAGCCCGAAAGAGAAATGACGGCCAAGGTCACAATTGTGAAGGAGCGAATACGTTTGAACATCAATGAAAATTCCTAGAAAGTCAGCGTACGTGCCAGATTGATCACTGCCGGGGCAGCAATCAGAGCCAAAACAGGGAAAAGCACCAAAACGATCAGCGGAATGCCGATCGAAGCCGATACGCGACCGGCTTTTTGTTCGAGTTCCGAAATTTGATCGGCTCGTGCCTCTGCAGCAATGGTGCGAAGCGCTTCGGTCAAGGGCGTGCCGAATTGAATGGATTGCAAAAGCGAACCGGCGAGCTCTTCCATTTCGGTAACACCCGTACGTTTTTTCATGCGAGACAGGGCCGCTACGCGATCAATGACGAGCATTTCGTAGCGCGCCATCCGAAATTCGTTGGCAACTTCCGGCGCGCGTTTTTGGATTTCATCCGAAATGCGCTCGAGAGCATCTTCCAAACTCATGCCGCAATCCATACAGATGGTGAGCATGTCCACAGCCTTCGGAATAAAGAGGCGAATACGGTTTTGGCGACGCTTTTTCATTTCCGTCAAAACCCAGCCCGGCAGGCGCCCTGCGACAAAAAGCAGGAACAAAAATTCCAGAGGCGGCAACGGTTTGGCAAAAAGTCGCGAAAAATCGATGTCGATGAAAATGTAGCCTGCAATGAGCGCACTTAGGAAAAGGAAAGTGCGAAGGCAAATGAAAGCATCCGTTTGCCAAGACTTAGGGAAACCTGCCCCCATCATCAACTCTTGGGTTTGTGCACGATCTTTGGCGCTTGTCAGCTTTGAGGCCACAAGGCCGACAATGCCTTTCCAGACTTGTCGATCGTCCGAGCGACGACCGTTGAGTCCCTGCAAGCGTCTGCGAACCGTCATTTTGGATTTTTGTTCCAAGGCCCAAACGAAGACCAAGGTCGCAAACAAGACGGCAAGACAAAGAAGTAACAATTTCGCGTCCATACATCATCCTTCAAGCGAGCGAGACATACGCTGAATGATCAAAAAGCCGCAAACGATCACTGCCAAACAGGCTCCGGTGACGATGCGCCCGGTCGGATCGTTGACCAAGAAATACAGATGAGAGGGATTTAAGAAAAATTCCAACCCCATCAAAAAGAGCGGCAACAGGCACAAAACGCGAGCCGAGGCGCGGCTTTCGGCCGTGAGGCCTTCGAGTTTGCGATCCACCGCCTTGCGTTCTCTGAGCATTTCGCTAAAGGTGGCGAGCATCGGAGACAGAGGACTGCCCGTTTCGCGCGTCAAAGCCAAAACCCCGCAGAAAAAGTCCACATCCGGATCGTCGACTTCGTCCGAAAAGTTGTGCAGACACTCGCGAAACGGCAAGCCCACCTTGAGTTCTTCGGTCAGCTTCAGATAGCGACGACCGAGTTCGCCCCCGACGCTTGTCCCTAAAACGGACAGTGCGCGCTCTAACGGAATGCCTGCCTTAATGGATCGGGCAAAGCTGTCGACAGATTCCGGAAAACGCGATAAAAAGGCTTTGCGCAGACGCGCCAGACGGCGCTGTTTGACGACAAACCACACCAAAACCGTGCTTAAAACAACCAAAGCGCCGGACAACCAGACGTTTAATCCGAAATAACCCACCAATGCCAGACTGATCAGGCAGGTAGCGGCAGCGCACTGCGCCTCGGGCAGCCGTAGCCGCGCCGGCAATCGAAAACCGGATTCGTCTTCGTGATGCATCCCGGCACCCGAACGGATGGTGCGCAAGCGGCTTTTGAGTTGTTTTTCTCGGCGACTTGCCTGCATCAGCATGTTGACGATCACGCAAAGTACGATCACGGACAGGAGCAAAACGATTAGAAAACTTTTTTCAGTCATAGCGCAGAACCTCGACGGCTTTGGCGTATAACCCCGAGACCTTGAGTTTTTCTTCAAAGCTTGCGGGATAGTGGTTTGTGCGACGATGGCGTCCTCCTTGACCGTCGGCGGAGTGCTCGAAAACATAAAGGGGCTCGGCCACCACATCCTTGCCGTCGGGGGTGGCAAGAATTTCCGAGACGGCCGTGATGCGGCGCACGCCGTAGTGGTCGCGCTCCAACTGCACGAGCAAATCCAGGGCGCTGGCCAGCTGGCGGCGAATGAGGGTGGAACTCATTTGATGTACCCCCATGTTGAGCATGTTTTCCAAACGCAGCATGGCGTCGGCAGGAGAATTGGCGTGCACCGTTGACAATGAACCGTCGTGACCGGTATTCATGGCCTGGAGCATGTCAAAAGCTTCGGAGCCGCGCACTTCGCCCACGAGGATGCGATCGGGACGCATACGCAAGGCGTTTTTCAGCAAATCGCGCTGAGAAACTTCGCCTTTGCCTTCCAAAGAGGGCGGACGCGTTTCAAGACGCACCACGAAAGGCTGATCAAGGCGCAACTCGGCCGCATCTTCAATCGTGATGATGCGCTCGCGTGCATCGATGTGCTGGCTTAAGGCGTTGAGCATGGTCGTTTTACCCGAACCCGTACCGCCCGAAACCAAGATGTTTAAGCGTGCATTGGCTGCGATTTTCAAAAACTCTGCAATGCCTTGACTCATGGCACCGGACTCTTTCAGACCGTCGAGACTCATGACATTGCGCGAGAACTTACGAATAGAAACGCAGATGCCGTTCAAAGACAATGGCGGCGCAATGATGTTGACGCGGCTGCCGTCAGCCAAACGCGCATCGACCATGGGGCTTGATTCATCGATACGACGTCCCACGGCACTCGTGATTCGTTGCGCCAAATTGAGCAAATGTTCGCTGTCGCGAAAGCGCACGGATGTGGCTTCCAAGCGCCCCTTGCGTTCCACCAAAACTTGATCGGGGCCGTTGATCAAAATGTCGGTGACGGTGGCATCGTCGATCAAACTTTGTATCGGTCCCAGGCGAATCATGTCGTTGACGATTTCCTGGGTCAACAGGCGTTGTTCGTAGCCGTTTAAAAAGAGACGATCGCGCGTGACGGCTGCGTAAATCGTGCGTGCAACAGCGTCTTCGAGCTCGCTCGGGTGCATCTTAAGAGCAGACTGCGCATCGATTTTATCGACCACATCGCTTCTGAGTTTGGCGTAAGCGTCTTTGGAAAGACGAACCTGCGAGGAATTCGTTACTTCCATAAGCTTCTCCACATCGAGCCGGACTCAGGGGCAAGTCCCGTCAAAAGCGAAACGGTTTGACGGGCGGCTTTGGTCAGAGCGTTGTTGCCGCTCAAGAACTCTGCGGGATGGACGGATTCCGTACCCAAGCGTTTGACAAAGGGGACCGTGACGTCAAAGGTCACGCCCAAGTGTTTCGCAGCTTCCTCAACGGTAACGGCTTGGGCGGCGTCGCGTGCGACAAAAACCCAATGCACGGTTTTGGCTTTGGCGTTTTGTGCCAAAAAGAGTTTGAGTTGCTCGGCCGTGCGCAGCGCAGTCAATGTACCGGTGGTGACGGCAAAAATCGTATCTGCAGAAAGCAAAACCGAGCGCGTCAGGGCGGCGCCCACGGGCACACGCCAGACTTGGTCGGTCACGGTTTCGCGCAATTTGGCGATGAGTCCTTCGGCGTGTTCAAACAAAGGCGCATCAAACTGATTGGGACGATAGATAAAACCGTCGATCAAAGACAGACTCGGATTGACGCGTACCATGGCCTGTTCGAGAAGCACATCGTCCAAACGGTCTCGAGCCTGTAAAAGAACGGGAAGATTGCCCGGAGCGTCTGCCCCCATAGAGCTTCCCAGACTCGGAGATTCGAGTCCGGCATCCACAGCTGCAACAGTTTGCCCTTTCTGAGACAGTTGCCATGCGACGGCGGCAGCCAAGGTTGCCGTGCCGATGCCGCCGGCCGTACCGCAAAAGACGCTCACGCGCCCGCGAGAACGCTTGGCAGTCGTATGAGAAAACTGTGTTTCGACAATGCCGACAAAGTCCGCAGCCGTGGCCGGCAACACCCAGTAATCGGCGACGCCTACGGCTTTTAGAGCATGCAAAAGATTGACGTTGCTATCGGTGCCCAACATCACGATTTTGGCGTCGGGCGCCAGGGCAACCAAGTGTTTGCTTGTTTCAATCGCGTCGGCCTCTTGCGTCAGATCGATGAGGATGCACAAGGGCCCCGTTTGCGCGGCCACGATTTGCGGCACGACATTCAAAGCGGTTTGTGCAGGAGACTGACTCGCATCGACAGGAACGGCGCGAAAACCACGATTGGAAAGGGCGTTGTAGGCTGCAGCGGTCACGGCCGGATCACGCAAGAAAAGCGCAACCGAACTCGCTTGGGAGAAATTGGTCGTTTGTTCGTTCATGATTTCTCTCCTTAATTACTGGTGCTGCCGCCGGCTTCAAGCGAAGTTTCGGTCA
>JAUNOJ010000091.1 GCA_030531135.1 Sutterellaceae bacterium
GCTTTATTCTTGCATCCGCAGGCTCGGCCGTCGGGCTCGGTGCGATTTGGAAATTCCCCTATATGGCGGGCACCAACGGTGGATCCGTCTTTATGCTTCCCTATATTTTCTTTACCCTGACGGTGGGCGTTGCGCTTTTGTTGGCCGAATTTGCCATGGGGCGTGCCGGTCGTCGCGGCGCTGTAGGCAGTCTCAATAAAGTTTGCGGTCGTCCTTGGGGGATTTTCGGCGGTATCGGTGTCTTTACCGTTTTCTTGATTTTGTCCTTTTACTCCGTGGTGGGCGGCTGGTGTTTGAAGTACACGTTTGACGCTATTACGGGAGCCGGCTTGATTTCGGATGCCAAGGCCTTGGGCGAGTACTTCGGTGCCTTCGTTTCCGACGGCGTCTATTCTTATTCGCTTCTGCTGGCGTTTTTGCTTTTGACGGCCGTTGTTGTTTGGCGCGGCGTTCAGGGCGGTATCGAACGCGTGGCCAAGATCCTGATGCCGGCGCTCTTTATTTTGATGATCATCTTGATTATCCGCGGCGTGACGTTGCCCGGCGGTTGGCAAGGTGTGGAATTCCTCTTTACCCCGCGATGGGAAGATTTCACCGGCTCGGCACTTTTTAACGCCATGGGCTTTTGTTTCTTCTCGCTGTCATTGGGTGCCGGTACGATGATCACCTACGGCTCTTATTTGTCGCCGACGGCCAACCTTCCGAACTCCGTGGGTTGGGTGGCGCTTTTGGCCATTTTGTCGGCTATTTTGGGCGGCTTGATGGTGATGCCGGCTGTCTTTGCTTTCGGACTTGATCCGACAGCCGGTCCCGGTTTGACCTTCGTGACGATGCCCGCCATTTTCTCGAAGATGCCCTTGGGGCAGCTCTTTGCTGTGTTCTTCTACTTGTGCCTGTTGGTGGCGGCGCTGACCTCGTCCGTATCGATGCTTGAAGCCTGTGCCACGTTGTTGAGTCAAGAAAGCAACATGCCGCGCAACCGTGCCATTTTGACCACGGTGGTGGGTTGTGCCGTCGTCGGCTTCTTTGCCAATGCCTCTTTCGGCGCCATGTCGGATGTGACGCTCTTTGGTAAGAACATCTTCGATATTCTCGACTACCTGACGAGCAATATCGGCATGCCGCTTTCGACTTTCGGTATTGCCATTGCCGCAGCTTGGATTGCTTGGCCTGCCACGCGTAAAGAACTGGCAACGAGTCAAGTGGCCGCTGCAAGCGAAACTTGGATGAAATCCGCACGTATTTTGATCGGCGTGTTGGCACCGGCTTTCGTGTTGGTGGTCGCTTTGGGCGGTATCTTCGGCTAATTGCTACGGAAAAAGCCCTAAGCAACTCCTTTTACCCCGGTTGCAAATCAAGGCTCAAAGTCGCGATAATTGCCAATCGGCAAAAAATAAGACAAAAACGCCACTGATGGAGTGGCGTTTTTGTCAATGAAATGTTTGACCTTTTTGATCAATTGAACCCCAATAAAAAATGAAGATTCACGAGTATCAGGCCAAGGCCATTTTGAAAACGTACGACGTGCCCGTGTTGCGCGGGTTGCCGGCCTTCAATGTCCAAGAGGCCGTTGAGGCGGCCGAAAAACTTGGCGGCAACGTCTGGGGCGTCAAAGCTCAGATTCATGCCGGCGGGCGAGGCAAAGCCGGCGGTGTCAAAATTGCGCGCAGCATCGACGAAGTGCGTGCATACGCCCAAGAGCTTGTGGGAAAGGTGCTTGTGACCAAACAAACGGGAGCGCAAGGTAAAAAAGTCGAGCGTCTCTACATTGAAGAAGGCGCCGAGATTGTGGCCGAATTCTATTGTGCGCTTTTAATCGACCGTGTTACTCAGACCGTGTGCCTGATGGCAAGTTCGATGGGCGGCATGGAAATCGAAGAGGTGGCCAAGGACAATCCCGAAGCCGTTCACAAGCTTTACATCGATCCGCTTATGGGGCTGACGGACGAAGCCGCCTTGGCTTTGGCAAAGGTTTTGGGTTTAGACGACAGCTTGACGCAAAAGGGCGCGAATTTCTTCAAGAACCTATACAAAGCATTCGTGGCAACCGATGCCTCATTGATTGAAATCAATCCGATGGCTGTTTTGAAAACAGGCGAGATCGTGGCTTTGGATGCTAAGGTGATTTTGGACGACAACGCACTTTTCCGTCATCCGGATTTTGAGCTTTTGCGCGACTTGTCCGAGGAAGATCCCTATGAAAGACGTGCGCACGACGCGGGCTTGAGCTATATCGCCTTGGACGGCAACATCGGCTGTATGGTCAACGGCGCAGGCCTGGCCATGGCCACGATGGACACCATTAAGCTTTACGGGGCCGAGCCTGCCAACTTCCTCGATGTCGGCGGCGGCGCTTCGACCGAAAAGGTGACGGCTGCCTTTGAAATCATGCTCTCCAATCCCAATGTCAAGGCGATGTTGGTCAATATCTTCGGCGGCATCATGCGCTGCGATACCATTGCCGAAGGCGTAGTTCAAGCATGCCACACCGTCAAACTCAATGTGCCGTTGGTGGTGAGAATGCTCGGTACCAACGAAGAAATCGGTCGCAAGATTTTGGCCGACAGCGGTTTGCCGATCGTCTCGGCCCACGGAATGGCAGAAGCTGCACAGAAGGTGGTGGCATTAAGCCGCGGCGAAAAGATTTAAGGAGACACGCGCCATGAGTATTCTTGTTAACAGTTCGACGCGTGTCATTACGCAAGGCATGACCGGCAAGACCGGCGCCTACCATACGCGCGCTTGTATGGCTTACGCCAATGCCCAGAACTTTGTGGCCGGCGTCAATCCCAAAAAGGCCGGTACCGAAATGGACGGCGTGCCGATTTACGGCACCGTGGCCGAAGCCAAGGAAAAGACCGGTGCAACGGTATCCGTTATTTATGTGCCGCCTGCGGGGGCAGCTGCTGCCATTATGGAAGCGGTCAAGGCTGAGCTTGATTTGGTCGTGTGCATTACCGAAGGTATCCCCGTGATGGATATGCTGCGTGTTAAGAGCGAAATGCGCGCCATGAAGAGTAAAACGTTATTGTTGGGGCCCAACTGTCCGGGCGTGATCACGCCCGAAGAATTGAAACTGGGCATCATGCCGGGGCATATTTGCAAAAAGGGACGCATCGGTGTGGTGAGCCGCTCGGGCACCTTGACGTACGAAGCCGTTGATCAATTGACCGCACTCGGTCTCGGACAGTCCACTGCCGTGGGCATCGGGGGCGATCCGGTCAACGGCTTGAAGCACGTAGACGTTTTGCGCCTGTTTAATGAAGATCCGGAGACCGATGCCGTGGTCATGATCGGCGAAATCGGCGGCGACGATGAAGAAATCGCCGCACGCTGGGCCAGAGACAACATGACCAAACCCGTTGTCGGCTTTATCGCGGGCGTGACGGCGCCCGAAGGCAAGCGCATGGGACACGCCGGCGCCATTATTGCGGGCGGTCGCGGAACGGCCAAGGAAAAGTTGGCGGTATTGAACGCTTGCGGTATTCAGACGACGGACAATCCGGCAGAAATCGGCGCATTGTTGCAGTCGGTGCTCTAAGGGACACTCAGCAAACTCTGAGCTAAGCTTTCACGATTAAGATTTCGAGCAATCGAAATTTTGTCGAGAAAAAAGTTTTTTCAGTATTCGATTTGCCATCGAGATAAAAGGAGAACAATCCGTGGAATGGCTTTGGGATTTGCTGGTCAATTTGCACTGGGGTGCGGTCGGCCAGATCATCATGATCGATATTTTGCTCGGGGGCGACAATGCCGTCGTGATTGCTTTGGCTTGCCGTAATTTGCCACATGAACAGCGTATGAAGGGCGTGTTCTGGGGGACGGCCGGCGCTATTTTGTTGCGCGTGATTTTGATCACGTTTGCCGTGATGCTCTTGGATCTGCCTTTCTTGAAGGTCGTGGGTGCGGCGCTTTTGATTTGGATCGGTGTCAAGCTTTTGGTGCCGGAAGCAGAAGACGAGCATGACAAGATCGAAGGTTCTTCTCGTTTGTTGGGGGCCATCAAGACGATTATCGTGGCCGACTTCGTGATGAGCTTGGATAACGTGATCGCCATTGCCGGTGCTGCTCAGCAGGCTCACGACGATCATCAGACGTTGCTGGTGATTTTCGGCCTTTTGGTCTCGGTGCCCTTTATCGTGTTCGGCAGCCAGGTGGTGTTGCGCTTAATTGATCGCTTCCCCGTAATTGTTTGGATCGGCGGCGGTTTGCTCGGTTGGATTGCGGGCTCCATGGTGACGACCGACAGCATCGTATTGCAGTACTTCCCCAATGCGCCGCAGATGCACTATCCGGCAGCCGCGGTGGGCGCTGCCATCGTGGTGGCTTTGGGGGCGCTCTTTACCAAGCGCTACAAAGACAAGCAACGCCAAAAAGGCGTGACGATGGTTAATCGTTCGCAAGAGGATAAGTAACTTCGAGTTTTTGACGGCGTATCTCAAACGGGTTTCTCTTCACGGGGAGGCCCGTTTTGTTTTGTGTTTGCGGTTGTCAGACGGCAGCGGCAATGGCTCGATTGACAACATCGATGGGGATGCGTTCCTGCTCCAGACGAAGACCTGTTTCGGAGAGCTCGGCAAAAAGACGTCGTTCGCCTTCGCAGAGTTGCGTCGGGCATTTTCCCACTTGCTTGGGCTCGATAACGGCAAGCCGTCGATAGGCTTGAAATGTGGGCAAATCCATCAAGACGCTTTGCGTTTGTGCATGCACATTTCTGAGTTCTGAAACAATGGCGAGACCATACGTGTCCAAGTCGCCGAAGTAGACGATGCGTTTGTCGGCAAGCCACTTGACTTGGGATAAAACCGCAACGCCAAATCCCATGCCGATCAGGATGGGAATGTTTGCGTCGATATTCAAAGACAATCCCGTTTGCTCGTTTTCGATGATGACGACGCTATCGGATGCCGGTGCCGTTTCTTTGAGCTCGTCCAAAGTCAATTGAATGGCCGCGTTGGTATTGCCCGGGCGCCAATGTTGGGCATGGCGCACACGAATAAACAGGGGTTTGACGCGCAAGCCCGCTGTCTGAATGAAGTTTTCCGTCAGGCAGGGCTCAATTCCGAAACGATGTTTGCGCACAAGGTTAAAAAGTCCGCAGACTTCTTTTTGATGACGCTCCAACCATTTGGTATCGATTCCCTCCAAGGGGATTTCGCGCACAAAGGCTCCCGAATCTGGATGCTCGATCAGCCAATCGACAAGATCTAAAAGACGTTTGAAGTCGTCTTGCGAGTAGTCTTTGGACCAGGAGACCTTCGAGTTTTTCATTAGTCTCGTGAGGTTAAAGAGCATTTCGGTGTTTTCGAGTGTCGGGACAATGTCAAAAAACTCGGCAACCTCCCGAAGTCGTTTGACGGCTGTTTTCCACTCTGGTTCAGTCACATCGCTCGGAGCAAGTGCCGCACACAGCGCATCGGGGCCGTCAATCGTCAGTTTCACAGGGATTTCGATCGTCAATCCCAATGTCGACCAACGAACAGGTTTTGTCGTCAGCATCCATCCCGGTCGTTTGGCGAGCGTGTTTTGCCAAGAACGGCATAGGTTGCGGACGGCAATCAGATTGCCGGCAGCTTCCTTTTGCGTGAGTCGCCCTAAAGAGAGCGTGACGCGGCAGTTTTCAGGTGTGGCCATGCCGCGTTCTGGCAGTGTCGGATCGTCGTTTGAATCGCATTCCGACGAGCTCGTGCGAACGAGCCCGAAAGCTTGCGCCAAAAGCCACTCCGTTGCTTTGAGGGCAAAGGAGCGAGTCAGTTGTGCGTCAATCGTTTCGGGCGTCTTAAGCGGCATCGTTCACCTTAATCGAACAGCGAGGCCGTTAGAGGAATCGGCTCTTCGGGGTCGTCGGACTTGGTTTGGGGCGTCGGTTTTGCTTTGGACTCCGGTTGTCCGACAATACCGGTCTCCGGACCCTGATCGCGGTAAAGATCCTTGAGGTCGAGCTTGCCGATGTCGTCGTTGTAGCGAACGTTAAGTCCCGCCGAATGCTTGCGATCTTCCATCACCACATAGAAGGCACCGCCGATATAGGGTTCAAGTGTGACGACAGATTTTTCGGGCGTGGCTACAATCATCTGGAAGTCGAAGTTGCGGAAAATATTCATCGAAATGTCGGTGAATTCGCTGTCGGCTTTATCGAACGCTTCGTCCAAAATAACGGGGGCAAAAATGGGTTTGCCGCTCTCGCCCGAAGACAACTGATAGCAAAGTGCCGCTGCTAAACACGTTGTGGTGAGCTTTTGGCGCTGACCGCCCGATTTGCCCGAGCCCGAGAAATAGGTCTCAAGCACGTTGCCTTCGGTGTCGAGTTCGTTGGCCGTAAAGCTCACATGGCTTCTGACGTCCAAAACAAGCTTGCGCCAACGTTCTTTTTCTTTGTTGGCCGGATCCAAGTCGGCTGCCAAGGATTCGATCATGGCAAAGCGACGTTCTGCTTCTGCGATGGACTGTTCGTCCCAAGCACCTTGAATCAACTCGGAGAGTTTGGCTCTGAAGTCGTCGACTTCGATGAGTTTCAAATCTTTGACTTCGATTCTGAGGTGCGAGTCGCCTTGTGCCAGACGAGAGAATGCCGCCTTTTCCAAGGAGAGATTGACTTCGGCCATGCGCTCCAGGATTTCCTGTCGGGCTTGGCGCATTTCGTGATTGAGATCGGCAAAGTGCTCCAACGATTGGGTTTCGAGCAATTCGCGGAAACGTTTTTCGTGACGCGGCAAGCCGTCTTTTTCGATCTTGTCGAGCTTGGCAAAGAATTCCGGAGCCGAGTCGAGCGTGGCATCGAGTTCGGCGGCGGCTGTCTTCCACTTGTCAAGATAGATGTTGAATTGCTC
>JAUNOJ010000092.1 GCA_030531135.1 Sutterellaceae bacterium
TTGGCTGCGGCTCGTGCGGCCGATCGCTTTGAAAAAGAAAATATCGATTTCTTCACCCGCGTTCGCAATGCCTATTTGACGCGTGCCGAAAAATCCAACGGCCGTTTCCTGGTGCTCGATTCGTCGCAGGCGCCCGAAGTCATTACCGAAGAATTGCTCGCAAAGGCTCGTTTATGGAAATAAAGACCTATCCCTGGCAAGCCGAGTTGCTGGCTTCTTTAAACGAACTCAAAGACCGATTGCCCAACGGCATCCTCGTTTACGGGCCTCGCGGCATCGGCACCTTTGACGCGGTGCATGCCTTTGCCAAAAACCTTTTGTGCGAAAGCCCCGATTTGGACGGCAGCGCCTGCGGTCATTGTCACGGCTGCCATATGTTCGATGCGCACACCCACCCCGACATTCGCTATGTGGTGAGCGAGGCCGAAAGCGTGCCGCGCGAGTTGCCGTTTACGCCGCCGGACAATGCCACGGACGATCGCAAAAATTTGTATCGCGAAATTTTGATTTATCAAACGCGTGCTTTGGCCGATTTTTTGAATCTCACAAGCCACGAAGGCGGCAAACGCGTCGTGATTGTTTATCCGGCCGATATGATTCGTGCCGAAGCCGCCGCTTCGCTTTTAAAGAATTTGGAAGAGCCGCCCGAAGAAACCGTCTTTTTGTTGGTGACCGATGAAATCGATCGCGTCTTGCCGACCATTCGTTCGCGTTGCCGCTTGATTCGTGCACGTGTGCCGACCAAACAAGAGTCGCTTGCTTGGCTTCAAAGTCAGGGCGTGGCGGATGCCGAGCGCAAACTTGTGGAAGCCGGCGGCATGCCGCTTTCCGTTTTCGATCAGGATCCGCGCTTTTATTTGGCACCCGACTTGCGAGACAAAATTTTGGACGTGTTGGGCCAAGGCAAAAACGCCAACGCCTCCGACGTGATCGACTCTGTCGGACGCGACGTGACGCTTTCGGCTGCAGCGCTTTTGTTTTCCCGCTGGGCCTGGGACTTGGCAAGCGTCAGAGAAGGCGCAGAGCCGCGCTACTACCCCGAGCGCGCCAATGCGTTGCAAAAGGTGGCCGCAGAGGCGCCGGCCGCAGGCCTTTATATGTGGATTAACAGCGTGCGCGATGTCAGACGCGTGGCTTCTCATCCGCTCAATGCCAAAACCGTGATCGAAGCTCTGTTGCTGTCTTATCAGCGTTGTCTTGCCTAAAGAAAAGAATTTATGAAAAATACCGTCGCGACTTTTGCCGAGATGAAACGATCCGGGCAAAAGATTTCCATGCTTACGTGCTACGACTACAGCACGGCACGATTGATTGATGAGGCCGGTGTCAACGCCATATTGGTGGGCGACAGCCTCGGCAATGTCGTTTTGGGCTATCCCGATACGTTGGCCGTGACCGTTGACGACATGATTCACCACGGCGCCGCCGTCGTGCGCGGCACAAAAAATGCGCTTGTGGTGATCGATATGCCCTTTATGAGCTATCAGATCAATGCCGAAGAAGCTTTGCGCAATGCCGGTCGCATCATCCAAACGACGCACGCCAATGCAGTGAAACTTGAGGGTGGCCTCGCCGTTGCCGAGGCTATCCGAAAAATCGTCTCGGCCGGCATCCCGGTAATGGGACACGTGGGTATGACGCCCCAATCGGTGATGCAATACGGCGGATTTAAAGTGCAGGGCAAGACTGCCGAGGCCGCACAAAAAATTATTGAAGATGCTTTGGCTGTAGAAGCTGCCGGGGCTTTTGCCGTGGTGCTTGAATGTGTGCCTGCCGATTTGGCACGCGAAATCACCGCTCGCTTGACAATTCCCACGATCGGCATCGGTGCGGGTGTTTCCTGCGACGGACAGGTGCTGGTCTATCAGGACATGGTGGGGCTTTACGGCGACTATGCACCCAAGTTCGTGCGGCGCTTTGCCGATGCGGGTTCGGTCATGCGCCAAGCTTTTGCCGAATATGATGCGGCAGTCAAAGCCGGGACCTTTCCCAATGATGCGGAAAGTTTTGGTGTTGCAAACACAAAACAAAATAGCGAATTAAAGCGCTTATACTAATAGATTCGCGCACACAAAAATCGGTGCATAAAACACAGATCAACAAATAAACGAAAAAGCCATGCGTGTACTCACAACGGTTGAAGACGTTAGAAACCAAGTCAAAGCTTGGAAAAAAGAAGGACTGACGGTGGGCTTGGTGCCCACGATGGGTTATTTGCACGAAGGGCACGCCAGCTTGGTGCAGCGCGCAAAAAACGAGAACGATCGCGTGGTCGTGAGCGTTTTTGTCAATCCCACGCAGTTCGGGCCCAATGAAGATTTGGCCACGTACCCCAGAGATTTGGAGCATGACGCCGAACTTTTGGAAAGCTTGGGCGTCGATATTCTTTTTCACCCCACGCCCGAGGAAATGTATCCGGGCAAAGCCCGTACGTGGGTGACGGTGGAGGATTTGACGACCGGCCTTTGCGGCAAGACGCGCCCCACGCACTTTAGGGGCGTGTGTACGGTCGTGAGCAAACTCATGAACATCGTTACGCCCGACAAGGCTTACTTCGGTCGCAAGGACGCGCAACAGCTGGCAGTCATTCGTCAGATGGTCAAAGACCTCAATATCGGCATCGACATCGTGGGTTGCCCCATCGTGCGCGAGGCCGACGGGCTTGCCAAGTCGAGTCGCAACAAGTATTTGTCCGAGAGCGAACGTCAAAGCGCTCTGGTCTTGTCCAAGGCTGTGGCGGAAGGTAAGGCACTCGTTGCCGCCGGTCAAACTTGCACGCAAACAATTGTGGACGCGATGGTGCGCGTGATCGAAAGCGATCCGACGGCCAAAATCGACTATGTCGAAGCGGTTGACGCTTTGACGATGGCGCCTGTCACGGAAATCAAAGAACCGGTACTTTTTGCTATGGCCGTTTATATCGGCAAAACGCGCCTGATCGACAACTTTGGCAGCGACGAGGTCAACGATGCAAATTGAAATGCTCAAAAGCAAGATTCACCGTGCCACGGTGACGCAAGCCGAACTCAACTATGTGGGGTCGATCACGGTCGACGTCGATCTTCTGGAAAAAAGCGGCATCTGCGAATATGAAAAGGTCGACGTGGTCGACATCGACAACGGCAATCGCCTGACGACTTATACCATCGCAGGCGAGCGCGGTTCCGGCGTGATTTGTTTAAACGGCGCGGCCGCACGCTTGGTGAGCGTGGGCGATAAAGTCATTCTCATGAGCTATTGTGCCATGACGCCCGAAGAGGCCAAGACCCATCGCCCGACCGTGGTGCTTGTCGACGAAGCAAATCGCGCCGATCGCGTGCTTCACTATGAAAAGCACGGTCGACTCGAAGATCTTTGAAAAAACAAATTTTAAAAAACTGCTGTAAGCGTCCGATTGGCGCTACAATTCTAAAATTGCGCAGGATTTTCTTGGCACCACAAAAAAGGTTGATACGAAATGACTTCCCATCTTTTGCCGATTTTTTCTCCCTTGCCCGTTTGCTTTGAAAAGGGCGAGGGTCTCTGGTTAACCGACACCGAAGGGCGTCGTTATTTGGACGGCTTTGCCGGTATTGCCGTCAACACTGTCGGTCACAACCATCCGAGACTCGTGGCGGCTTTGCAGGATCAGGTCTCTCATCTGATTCACTGCTCGAACTATTTCCGCATCGATTTGCAGGAAACGGTGGCAGCCAAGCTTTGTGAAAAAAGCGGCATGCGCGGGTGCTTCTTCTGCAATTCCGGTTTGGAAGCCAATGAAGCGGCCATCAAACTTGCACGCAAGTACGGCCACATGCAAGGGTTTAAAGAACCCAAGATCATTGTTTTCGATCACGCCTTCCATGGGCGCTCTATCGCCACGTTGTCGGCAACGGCCAACGCCATGGTGCGTCGCGACTTCTCGCCCTATTTGCCCGACTTTATCCGTGTGCCTGTGGGCGACATTAAGGCTATCGAAAAGCTCGCTGCAACGACGCCTGGCATTTGCGCCGTGATGTTTGAGCCCGTGCAGGGCGAAGGCGGCATCTTCCCGATTCCCGACGAAACCATGCGCGAAATCCGCGCCTTGTGCGACAAGCACAAGTGGCTGATGATTTTGGACGAAGTCCAGTCCGGCATGGGTCGTACCGGCAAGTGGTTTGCTTTCCAGCATTCCGGTGTGACGCCCGACGTCATGACGCTTGCCAAAGCCTTGGGCGGCGGCGTTCCCGTGGGCGCCATTGTTTGCAATGAAAAGACCTACGGCGTCTTTACGCCGGGCAATCACGGCTCGACCTTCGGCGGCAATCCCTTGGCCATGCGAGCTGCGAGCACCGTCATCTCCATTATGGAAGACGAACGCTTGGTGGAAAACGCTGCCACGATGGGCGAATACCTCCAGAAATCTTTCCGTGAAGCGCTCGCCGACATCGCCGGCGTTCAGGAAGTACGCGGTCGCGGTTTGATGATCGGTATCGTTTTGGATCGTCCGGCGCATCCCTGTCTGAATTTGGGTTTGAAGCACGGTGTGCTATTCTCTGTGACGGCCGGCAACGTCATTCGTATCGTGCCGAGTTTGAACATTGCCCGCCGCGACGCCGACGAATTGGTCAAGCGCGTCAAGGCAGTGATCCAAGAATTCATGGGATGCTAACGATGGACGAAAAGTGGAAGAAGTATCTGGATTTGGCCGTGCGTATCGTATTGGCCTGCATCCTTTGTTATTTTGTCTACAACATCATCATTACGCAGCACAATTACTTTAGTTAATTGCGTGATCCGTGTTAAGATACGGCCTTTGCCAAATTTGCTGTTGCAAAGGCCGTACGGAGGTGTGGCAGAGTGGTTTAATGCACCGGTCTTGAAAACCGGCGACGGTTAATAGCCGTCCGTGAGTTCAAATCTCACCGCCTCCGCCAGAAGCCAAAAACCCGAGAGTCCTTGATTCTCGGGCTTTTTTGTATCTATTGCTCGTGAAGCCCTTTAAATTCAGGTGTTTTTGCGTGTCCGAGAATGTCCGAATGTGTTCGACCATGTTCGATTGTGTCCGTCAATGTACAATAACAGTGGTACACAAATTGGTACACAATTTTTTGGAGGTGAGTTCAGATGCGGCAAAGTGACGTGTCCAAACTGGGGGACGGAAATCATCATCTAGGCAACGGGCTGTATCTTTGGGTTCGTGACAATGGCGCGCACCGCTCTTGGGTATTGCGGTTAACCAAACCGGACGGACAGAGGACGCGCATAGGACTGGGAAGTGCGGCAACATTAACTTTGACGGCAGCTCAAAAGAAGGCCGACGAGTTTCGAGTTGCGTTTGCCAATGGTGAGGACCCTCGCGAAAAGAAGGAGCCTGATGCTCCCAAAACTCACCGATTTAAAGAAGTTGCCGACGAGGCGATTAAGGCACGTGCGGAAGTCTCGCAATGGAAGAACGAGAAGCACGCCAGCCAATGGGTCAATACCGTGAACACATACGCTGTGCCATTGCTAGGCAACAAGGATGTTGCTGAGATAACACGGCAGGATATTCTTGATGTTCTCAAGCCCATTTGGAAAACGAAGGCGGAAACGGCGACTCGGCTGCGCAATCGTCTTGAAGTAATTTTTGACTACGCACTGCGCCAAGGGTGGAGAGAAAAAGAGAATCCGGCTCGATGGAAGGGCGGGCTTGAGTTTGATTTGCCGTCCCCAAAGAAGGTGCTTGTCCGTAAGCACCAAGAGGCTTTGACTTTTGACGAGTTGGTTGAGGTTGTACCGAAGTTGTGGGATATGAAAACTGTTGCCAACTGGTGCATTTTGTTTGGGATGTTGACGGCGACTCGATGCAATGAGTTTGTGCAGGCTGATTGGAGTGAGATAGAACTCAAGAAGAAGGTGTGGTGCATTCCGCCAGAACGTCGGAAAGACAAGAAGCCATATCCGCACCGCGTGCCGTTGAGCAGTTGGGCGATAAAGATTTTGAAGATGTTGCCAACGAGAGAGGGGCCGGTGTTTCCCGGGCGCATCGCAAAGACGGTGAACTTACAAACGCCTCGTGTTTTACTGCAACGGCTATCCGGGCGTGCTGTGACTATGCACGGGTGTCGATCAACTTTCAGAGATTGGTGCGCTGAGAAGGGAAAGGATTCGGTGCTGGCAGAAAAGAGTTTGATGCACTCGACCGGCAACGCTGTTGAGCAAGCCTACCAAAGATCAGACTTGCTCGAACGGCGTCGCGGATTGATGGAGGAGTGGGCGCAGGCCGTCATGGTTAACGTCCGCGATTCATAAGGCGGGAATAATCTTGAGCCTTCTTATCTTGCGCCGCCAAGTAGGCAAGGACAGATTCTTTTTTCCAAACCTTCTTGCCGGCATAAAGGACGGAGTGAGGGAAGCCGTTAATGCTCAAAGTCTCGTGACGATTCAACGTTGATCGGGCGATACCAAAGACTTCTCTCATGTCCTTCACAGACAAGTCGGCGCCCTTCTTCTTTAGAAGTTCGGTGTTGGGTGTCATTGGTTTGCGCATGGTTTTGCCTCCTCCATTTCTTTGTTTTCTTTGGCGTTAAAAATCATGTCTCTGAGTCGCGCCGTGACACGCTTATATTCGATGTCGTAAAGCGCCGGGTGCTGAATTCGATTTAAAGCCGTCGCCTCCAACACTGCCGCGTCTACGATCTTCTTGGTGACGGTGAATCGTTGGGTCTTGATCACGGCGTCACGCACGAGAATCGAGCCGTTGAATTCCATTAGGAACATGCTCGGGCATTGTTCGAACGAGTCCTTGGCAAAGTCTGTACAGATTGCCAATGCCTCGCCTGCATCCAGTTCACTGGCGAAGGAGTTTTCCTTGCCGTCGG
>JAUNOJ010000093.1 GCA_030531135.1 Sutterellaceae bacterium
CGTAGGGAGAAATCTCCCCGATATAGTCCTTGGCAACAAAACCTTGTTGAGCCATCTTCAATTACTCCCTGCAATATTTTTGTTTTAACCCGCCCATGCGGCGGCCACCGGGTAGGAACCCAGCACTTTAAAGAAACTGGCGATTTCGGACATATCCTTCAGAGCTGCGGCAACCGCAGCATCTTCCTGATGTCCCTGCACGTCCACATAAAAGTTGTAGTCCCAGGCGCCGTTGCGTGCCGGTCTGCTTTCCAAGCGCATCATCGACACACCGTGTTGGGAAAGCGGCTCCAAAGCTTTGAGCAAGCACCCCGCACGATTGGGCACCGAAAAGACCAGGGACGTTTTATTTTCCACCGTTTTTTCATGCCCCACGGGGGACTTGGACAACACCAAAAAGCGCGTGGTATTGCGCGGATCGTCCTGAATAGCGTGTGCGGCAATGTTAAGCCCGTAGATTTCTGCGGCACGCATGGCGGCAATGGCGGCCACACCTTCGGTTTTCGAAGCTTCGACGGCGGCCTGCGCATTGGAAGTGCAACTGAGTTGCTCGACATCGGGCAAATGCGTCGAGAGCCAATTGCGACATTGCGCCAAGGCCTGGGGATGAGCCATCACACGACGAACGTCGGTGAGTTTTCCCGTGCGACTCATCAGATTGTGGGCTATCGGTACATTGACTTCGCCGATCACCGTCAAAGACGTCGTAAAGAGCAAATCCAAGGTAAGCGTCACCGAGCCTTGCGTGCTGTTTTCCACCGGCACCACGGCAAAGCCGGCAACGCCGGACTCGGCCGCTTTGATCGTGGCATCGATCGTGGCCATCGGCATCAAATCGATATTGCGACCGAACTGAGAAATCACCACCATTTCGGTAAAGGTGCCTTGCGGCCCCAGGTAGGCGACCTTGGGGCGACCTTCCACGGCACGGCACGCAGCCACGATGTCTTGGTAGAGTTCGGCCACGGCCTTATCGGTTAAAAGCGATCCCGAATCGCGGGCAATTTTGACCATGCGCTCCAAAATCAGGCGTTCGCGCTCGGGACGATACACCGCTGCACCCCCTTTGGCCACGCCCACGGCGTGCGCACACCGAGCACGCTTGACCAAGCAGGCAATGATTTGCGCATCGAGCGAATCGATTTCTTCTCGAAGCTCGGCAATACGTGCTTCGTTTTCGGTTTGGTTATTTTCTTGACTCATCGTTGACCTCGCCCTTCGAACTTAACCGTGCTTGCGGGCAAATTCGCGCATGAATTCGCTCAAAATCTTGGCGCCGTCCATCGGCATGGCGTTATAAAGCGACGCACGCAACCCGCCCACCAGGCGATGCCCCTTGAGGTTTTTGAGGTTTTCTTTTTCGGCTTCGCGGATAAAGAGATCGGTGAGCGCCTCTTCGGCGATGTTAAAGACCACGTTCATGCGCGAGCGATGCGCTGCGGCAATGTTGTTGATATAAAAACCGTCGGAGGTGTCGATAGCGTCGTACACCAGTTTGCAGCGAGCCTTGGCGCGCTCGTTCATGACTTCGACGCCGCCTTCGTCCAACAACCAACGGCACACCAAGTTGGCGACCCAAATCGCAAAGGTGGGCGGCGTGTTGTACATGCTTTCGGCCTGCGCGTGGACTTCGTAATTGAGCATCGTGGGGCAAACTTCGTCGGCAATGCCCAAAAGATCCTTACGCACGATGACGACACTCAAGCCTGCGGGGCCGAAGTTTTTCTGAGCACCGGCAAACACGAGCGAATGGCGCTTGAAGTCGATCAGACGAGACAGGAAGTTGGAGCTCACGTCGGAGACCAACGGCACGCATTCGGGGGCCGAGGGCACGTAGTTGAATTCCAGACCGTTTACAGTCTCATTCATGCAGTAGTAGAGATAGGCCGCATCGTTGGGAACGATAATGTCTTCGCTGTCGGGCACGGCCGCACGCACGGGCGTGCCGATCGTGTTGACATGGCAGAACTTTTGCGCTTCGGCCGCAGCTTTTTTCGACCAGATGCCGTTAACGATATAGGTGGCCTCGGCAGCCGCTCCCAACAGATTCAGGGGCACCATGGCAAATTGCATATGGCCGCCCCCTTGCAGCAGCAAAATGTCATGCGTTTCGGGCACGGACAGCAAATCGCGCAACATCTCTTTGGTTTCGCGGATGATTTGAGTAAAGGTTGCACCGCGGTGGCTCATTTCCACCAAACTCATGCCCTGGCCGTGATAATCCACCATTTGGGCGGCAACTTCTTCCAAAACCGTCACGGGCAAAACACCCGGACCCGCCGAAAAGTTATATACGCGACTCATCGATTTGCACTCCCTAAAAATACTTTTTCTTTCGCATCAGACAACGAAGGCGACGTTTTCTTCGGGTTGCCCTAAAGAAAATCGTCGCCTGCAGTCTTTATTCGGACGACTCGCCCTCGTTGTTCGCAGTCGTTTGCGTGTCTTGATTGTCCGTCGTCTCGTCGTTTTCCGTTTCGTCTCTGTCGGCGTCGTCATCGGCCACGCGCGTGATGCGCACCAGACGATCGTCCTTAACGTCGATCAACGTCACGCCCTGCGTCGAACGGCTCAAGACGCGAATGCTCGAAACTTCGGTACGAACGAGTTTGCCGAGGCTTGTCAAAAGCATGACCGAATCGTTGGGATCGACCAAGGTGGCAGCGACCATGTTGCCGTTGCGCTCGCTCATCTGAATGGCAATCATGCCTTGGGTGTTGCGACCGTGAAGCTTGTATTCGCTCACAGGCGTGCACTTGCCGTAGCCGTTTTCACAGGCCGTGAGCACGAGTTTGTTTTCGTCGTTGACAACCACCATGGCAATAACCTTGGCACCCTTTAAACGCATACCCTGCACGCCGCGCGTCGTGCGTCCCATCGGGCGTACGGACTCTTCGGTAAAGCGCGTGGCCTTGCCTTCCGAGCTAAAGAGCATGATGTCGTGCTTGCCGTCGGTAATGGCCACACCGATCAAAGTGTCGCCCTCTTCCAAGTTAATGGCGCGCTTACCTTTGCGCACAACGGAAGCCAACTCGGTCAAAGGCGTCTTTTTAACGTAGCCGTTGGCCGTAGCCATAAACGCGAAGTGATCGTCGGCAAAGGTCTTCACAGGCAAAATCACGTTGATGCGTTCGTTTTCCTGCATCTGAATCAGGTTGATGATGGCCTTGCCCTTACTGTTGCGAGCGCCTTCGGGAATGGCATAGACATCCAACGAATAAACGATGCCGAAATCGCTGAAGCACAAAATCTTGTCGTGGCTGTTGGCGATAAAGAGCTGCTCGATCACGTCGCCTTCTTTCATGCGGGTGGCGATCTTGCCCGTGCCGCCGCGACGCTGGCTACGGTATTCGGTCAGGGACTGACGCTTGACATAGCCTTCGCGAGACAAAGTCACCACCACGGTTTCGTTGGGCACGAAATCCAACGGGTTGAAGTTCGGATCGCCCGAGTGGTCGATTTCCGAGCGTCTGGCGTCGCCGTACTTCGTTTTGAGTTCTTCGAGCTCTTCGTCCATGATCTGAACGACACGTTCGGGTCTGGCCAAGATGTCGAGCAAGTCCGTGATCTGGGCATTGCATTCGCGATACTCGTCGTTGATCTTGTCTTGTTCAAGTCCGGTCAACTTCTGCAAAGCCATCTGCAAAATACGGTCGGCCTGCAACGGACTCAAGTGATATTCGCCGTTGGCATCAAGCCCGTACTGCGCATCGATTTCGACCGGGCGATACGCTTCGGGATTGGCCCCCGAAGCAAGCAACAGCGTCGAAACCAATTCCGACTTCCAGCCGCGAGCCATCAACTGGCTCTTGGCAATCGGCGGGTTGGGCGCATTGCGAATGATCATCAGGAATTCGTCGATATTGCTCAGTGCAACGGCCTGACCTTCCAAGATGTGCCCGCGCATGCGGTTTTTGTTCAAGCGGAAGATCGTACGACGGTTGACCACTTCGCGACGATGACGCAGGAACGCTTCGATGATTTGGCGCAGGTTCAACAAGCGCGGTTGGCCGTCGACCAAGGCCACCATGTTCATGCCGAAAGTCGATTGCAGGCTCGTGAGTTTGTAGAGGTTGTTGAGAATCACCTCGCCGAACGCGCCCTGTTTGAGTTCCATCACGATGCGAACGGTGTTGCTCGACTCGTCGCGCAACTCGCTGATGCCTTCGATTTTCTTTTCGCGCATCAAACGGTCGATCGATTCGACCAACACTTTCTTGTTGACCTGATACGGAATGTCGTCGACGATCAAAGCCTGACGGCCGTTTTTGAGTTCTTCAAAGTGGGTGTGCGCACGCATCACCACGCGACCGCGCCCGGTGCGGTAACCGGCATGCACGTCTTTGAGCCCGTAGATGATGGCCCCGGTCGGAAAGTCCGGTGCTGGCATGCGCGCGATCAAGTCGTCGATGCTTGCGTCCGGATTGTGCAGCAAGTGGCGGCACGCGTCGATACATTCGCCCAAATTGTGCGGCGGAATGTTGGTGGCCATACCCACGGCGATACCGGCCGAGCCGTTGATCAAAAGGTTGGGCAAACGTGCCGGCAACACCACCGGTTCTTTTTCGGAGTTGTCGAAATTGGGAACAAAGTCGACCGTATCCTCGTCGAGGTTATCGAGCATGGCTTCGGCGATACGTTCCAGGCGGCATTCCGTGTAACGCATGGCGGCGGCACCGTCGCCGTCGATGGAGCCGAAGTTACCCTGACCGAACACCAAGGGATAGCGCATCGAGAAGCTCTGAGCCAGACGCACCAAGGTCTGATAAGCGGCCTGATCGCCGTGCGGGTGATACTTACCGATCACGTCGCCCACCACGCGCGCGCACTTCTTGGTGGGGCGGGAGGCATCGTTACCCAATTCGTGCATGGAAAAAAGCACGCGACGATGCACGGGTTTGAAACCGTCTCGCACGTCGGGCAGAGCACGCCCTACGATCACGCTCATGGCGTAATCGAGGTATGAGCGCTTCATTTCGTTTTCAAGCGTCACGGGCAGCGTTTCCAAAGAATAGGAAATCGGCATGCCGTTGGCTTCGCCCTCCACGCCCGAAGTCGCTTCCTCGGTCTGGTTTTGGTTTTCTTCCCCCGGAAGAGTCTTGTTATCGTCGTCTTGCGCCATAGTGTCCGTTATCTCGTCGTCGAAAAAAGAATTGCCGCTTCAAGGGCACTTCTTTTTTTGTTGAATTTTCACAATCGGTTTATTTTAGCGATTTGCGGCGACAAATTCCTTCTCCGACCTTGAGAAAAACGTTCCGAAATTTGGAAAATGCCCGCCAAGGCCTCTAAAACGCGTTTGACGCGTTTTAGGCTGTGTCCTACACTCGGGTATCGAGCCTTGTCTCAGATCTTTTCGTCCGAGCAATTTGCATACCCCCCGAGACAGGGCAATCCCCGAGGATCCGTTCTGTTCCTTGGGTTAATCCCCAACTTTGAGACTTTTCTCCCACAAATATTTATGTTTTCCCTCAAAATTGTTACGTTTTTGTTAGACGACTTGGACAAGAATGAGGCAAAATAACGATGAGTCATCTTATCTGCGTGATTTATAGCACTGGAATCACCGCAGAGATTTGAGTTATTGAGTTGTTTTAGTAGTATGGCCCCGGCACTTCTCTGCCGAGTTTTAGCCGGTTTCTAGGACGCTTTCGCAGTGCCCATCTTTTCAAAATAAAAAAGGAAACATTTTATGAAGACCTCGATCAAGCTTAGCGGCCTTGTTGCCGCCATGTTGATGGCCGCTGCAGGTTCCTCTTTTGCTGCCGATCCTGTGGTGCCCTATGTTCAGAGCTCTGCCAAACAGACCGTGGTGAACTCCACCGGCCTTTGCTGGCGTACCGGTTTCTGGACGCCTGCTCTCGCAGAACAGGCCGGTCCCGAAGGCGCCGGTTGCGCTTGCGACAAGGACATCTTGTCTGCCGCCGCTTGCACCAAGGCCGAACCCGCTGCTCCCGTGGAAGAACCCAAGGTCGCCAAGGTGACGTTGGCTGCCGATACGCTCTTTGCTTTCGATAGCGCCAAGTTGTCCGCTTCCGGCACCGACATGCTCGATCAGCTCGTCGACCGCATGGCCGGTATGGACGTTGAAGTGATCCTCACGACCGGTTACGCCGACCGCCTCGGTAAGGAAGCTTACAACCAGCAGCTCTCCGAACGCCGCGCCGAAGCCGTCAAGACCTACCTCGTTGACAAGGGTGTGGATTCCGGCCTCGTTCAGACCGAAGGTCGCGGTACGGCCGACCCCGTGGTCGACTGCCCGAAGCCTGCTGCCAACAGCCAGATCAAGAACGTTCAGGACCTCGTCAACTGCTTGGCTCCGAACCGCCGCGCCGTGATCGAAGTCATCGGTACGCGTACCGTTCAGTAATTGATACGGTTGCCGACACTTAAGGCGTAGCGCTTTCAAGTGTCGTCGATATCGAAACCTCGTGCGAATTTTCGTGCGAGGTTTTTTCTTGCCGCCCGCCTTTGCGCATCTCCCTTTTTTGGTAGTCATCCACACTTTTTCGAGTTATCCAAAGCGGTTGTGCGCAACTTCCTTGAGCTTTAACCTAAGCCCTTGAAATTAAAAGATTTTCACTGTTTGCCTAATTTTTAGGCAGAAAAGTTTTTTCTCTTGCCGCTCCTCCTGCCGTCTTTTCCCGTTGCCGATCCGAAACTAATTGCTTTGCCTTAGGTGCGTTTCTCTATCTTTCTTTGCTTTTGACAATTGTTTTGCAAATACCCATCGTTTTAGGGGTCATTGCCCCGATCTCAGAGTAAGATCGTCGGTCCC
>JAUNOJ010000094.1 GCA_030531135.1 Sutterellaceae bacterium
CGCGAAGGCGGTCACACTGTCGGCGCCGGCGTCGTTGCCAAGATCATCGAGTAATTTCCTTGATCATTGAGTAAATTGAAAAAATTTGCTCTGAACTCTTGACAGAGTGCAGGGGGCGTGGTTATACTGCGCCCCCTTAGTTCTTTATTTGTTCTTTTTTAGGAAAAACTACAAATGCAGTCCCAACGCATTCGTATTCGCCTCAAGGCGTTTGACTACAAGCTGATCGATCAGTCCGCGATTGAAATCGTTGAAACCGCCAAGCGCACCGGCGCCGTGGTTCGCGGTCCCGTTCCGCTTCCCACTCGCATTCAACGCTTTGACATCTTGCGTTCGCCGCACGTCAACAAGACGAGCCGCGATCAGCTCGAAATCCGCACCCACCAGCGTTTGATGGACATCATCGACCCGACCGACAAGACCGTTGATGCTTTGATGAAGCTCGACTTGCCCGCCGGCGTTGACGTCAAGATCAAGGTGCAGTAATCGAAAGTTTTCAATGCACTCGCTTTTCGCCGATTCCGTCGTTAAGGAAGAGGGAAGAAAAAAGCGGGCGCATTTTTGCGTCACTTCTGGCACGCCAAAGCAAGCGATCGGTGTTACGGTCAAGTAAATAAGAACCGAACCTCCCGTCGTGAAGTGATTTTATTAAAAGTACGGTCCCGGCCAATCGTAGCCGGGGTGGAGAAATAAATGAGTGAAAAGCTCGGCTTAGTCGGCCGCAAGATCGGCATGACGCGCATCTTCCAGGAAGACGGTACATCCGTTCCCGTGACGGTGCTCGATGTGTCCGGTAACCGTGTCACCTGCGTGAAGACGGAAGAAACGGACGGCTACAACGCAATCCAGGTCGCGTTCGGCTCCAAGAAGCCCTCGCGCGTCAACAAGGCACTTGCCGGTCAGTTTGCAAAAGCTGGCATCGAAGCAGCTGCTACGTTGAAAGAGTTCCATATCGATGCAGAACAGATCGGCGCTTACCAGGCTGGTACGGTTCTCGGTGCCGATATGTTCACGGCCGGCCAGAAGGTCGACGTGACGGGTACCACCATCGGTAAGGGTTTTGCCGGCGCCATCAAGCGCCATCACTTTTCGTCCAACCGCGAAAGCCATGGTAACTCCGTGACGACCCGTGCACCGGGTTCTATCGGTAACCGTCAGGATCCTGGCCGCGTGTTCCCCGGCAAGCGTATGGCCGGTCACTTGGGCGATGCACAGCGTACGACGCAGAACCTCGTGGTTGCTCGCGTTGACGCCGAACGCGGTCTCTTGCTCGTCCGTGGTGCCGTTCCCGGTTCCAAGGGCGGTGAAGTCATCGTGCGTGCGGCGGTTAAGGCCTAATAGGAGCGATCAATGGAACTGAATGTACTCAATGAACAGGGTCAGGAAATCGGCAAGTCTGCTGCTTCCGATGCCGTGTTCGGCCGCGAATACAATGAAGCTCTGGTGCACCAGCTCGTGGTTGCCTACCAGGCAAATGCTCGTCAAGGCACGCGCGCTCAGCTCAGCCGTGAGTTCGTGCGTCACTCGACGAAGAAACCCTGGCGTCAGAAGGGCACCGGTCGTGCTCGCTCCGGTATGACGTCTTCCAACATCTGGCGTGGGGGCGGTCGTGCCTTCCCGAATTCTCCCGAAGAGAATTTCAGCCACAAGATGAACAAGAAGGCTTATCGTGCAGCTATGGCTTCGATCTTCTCGAAGCTTGCCGCCGACGGCCGTTTGGTTGTTGTCGATTCCATCACCGCCGAATCTCCGAAGACCAAGGAATTCGCTGCCAAGCTCAAGGCTTTGGGCATGGACAACGTGATGATCATCACCGAAACGGTGGATGACAACCTTTTCCTGGCTTCCCGCAACCTGAAGAACGTTCTGGTCGTGACGCCGCGTTATGTTGATCCGTTGTCTTTGATCTTCTACGGCAAGGTTGTCGTGACCAAGGCTGCGGTTGCCATGCTCGAGGAGATGCTGGGATGAACCAAGATCGTTTGTTAAAGGTCCTCGTCGGTCCGATCGTCTCCGAAAAGAGCACGATGATTGCCGAAAAGGCCAATCAGTACGCTTTCGTCGTTGTGCCCGATGCCAACAAGACGGAAGTCAAGGCTGCTGTTGAACTGTGCTTTAAGGTCCAGGTCGCCAGCGTTCAGATTCTGACCATCAAGGGTAAGAAGAAGCGTTTCGGTCGCTTCAACGGTGCTCGCAGCAACGTTCGCAAGGCCTACGTTACCCTCGCTCAGGGTCAGGAAATTAACTTCTCGCAAGAGGTGAAGTAATGGCTCTCGTTAAACTCAAGCCGACTTCTGCCGGTCGCCGCCATGCGGTCAAGGTCGTTACTCCCGGTCTGCACAAGGGCAAGCCCTTTGCCGCTCTGACCGAGAAGAAGAACCGCGGTTCCGGCCGTAACAGCAACGGTCATATCACTTGCCGTCACAAGGGTGGCGGTTCCAAGCGTGCTTATCGCTTGATCGACTTTTTGCGTAACAAGGACGGTGTTCCCGCTCGTGTCGAACGTATCGAATACGATCCGAACCGTTCCGCTCACATCGCTTTGGTTGTGTACGCCGACGGCGAACGTCGCTACATCATCAGCCCGAAGGGTTTGAAGGTCGGCGAAACGATCATGTCCGGTCAGGAAGCTCCGATCAAGGTCGGTAACTGCTTGCCGTTGCGCAACATCCCCGTCGGTAGCACGATTCACTGCATCGAAATGCTCCCGGGCAAGGGCGCTCAGCTCGTTCGCTCCGCCGGTGCTTTCGCTCAGTTGATCGCTCGTGAAGGTGCATACGCTCAGGTTCGCTTGCGTTCCGGTGAAGTTCGCCGCATTCTCATCGAATGCCGTGCAACGATCGGTACCGTGGGCAACGAAGAAAATAGCCTGCGCGAACTCGGCAAGGCCGGTGCAACGCGTTGGCGCGGTATCCGTCCGACCGTTCGCGGTAAGGTGATGAACCCGGTTGATCACCCGCACGGTGGTGGTGAAGGCCGTACCGGTACGGGTCGCGCTCCTGTGACGCCGTGGGGTCAGCTCACCAAGGGCTATCGTACCCGTAACTCCAAGCGCACGGACTCCATGATTGTCCAGCGCCGTTATGACAAGTAAGGGGGCCACGTAAATGTCTCGTTCGTTAAAGAAAGGGCCCTTCGTTGACGGGTCCCTCATGAAGAAGGTTGAAGCTGCTCAAGCCAGCCGCGACAAGCGTCCGTTGAAGACCTGGTCGCGTCGTTCCACCATTCTTCCGGAGTT
Source organism: Sutterellaceae bacterium (assembly GCA_030531135.1). Taxonomy (GTDB): domain Bacteria; phylum Pseudomonadota; class Gammaproteobacteria; order Burkholderiales; family Burkholderiaceae_F; genus Duodenibacillus. The sequence continues at coordinate 3,239 of JAUNOJ010000094.1, forward strand.
CATCGGTCTGACGATTGCCGTTCACAACGGCCGCGCACATGTGCCGGTGTACATCAATGAAAACATGGTTGGCCACAAGCTCGGCGAATTTGCGTTGACCCGCACGTTCCACGGTCACGCTGCCGACAGCAAGAAGGTCAAGGGGTAATTAAATGGAAACTACTGCAATCGTTCGTGGCGTTCGCCTCTCGGCTCAGAAGGGCCGCTTGGTGGCCGACCTGGTTCGCGGTAAGCCCGTGGACAAGGCCCTTAACATCCTGAAGTACACGCAGAAGCGTGCCGCCGGCATCATTTTGAAGGCGCTCGAATCTGCTATCGCCAATGCCGAGCACAATGACGGTGCCGACATCGACGAACTCTTCGTTACCAAGATCTACGTGGAAAAGGCCACGACGCTTCGCCGCTTCGGCGCTCGCGCCAAGGGCCGCGGTACGCGTATCGGCAAGCAGACGGCTCACGTGTTCGTGACCGTTGGCGACAAGTAAAAGGTGAACCATGGGTCAGAAAATTAATCCTACCGGCTTCCGCCTTCCCGTTACGCGCAACTGGACGTCGCGCTGGTATGCGGTCGGCCGTAATTTTTCCCGTACGCTCGGTGAAGACCTTCGCGTGCGCGCTTTCCTCAAGGAAAAGCTCAAGGCTGCTAGCGTCTCTCGCATTTTGATCGAACGCCCGGCTAACAATGCCCGTATCACGATCTTCTCGGCTCGTCCCGGTGTCGTGATCGGCAAGCAAGGCGCCGATATCGAAATGCTCAAGGCCGAAGTTCAGAAGATGGTCGGTGTGCCCGTGCACATCAACATCGAAGAAGTTCGTCGTCCCGACCTCGACGCTCAGTTGATCGCCGACGGCATCACCCAGCAGCTCGAAAAGCGCGTGATGTTCCGCCGCGCCATGAAGCGCTCGATGCAAAACGCCATGCGTCTCGGTGCCCTCGGCATCAAGATCATGAGCTCGGGCCGTTTGAACGGTGCCGAAATCGCACGTACGGAATGGTATCGTGAAGGCCGCGTGCCTTTGCACACGCTTCGCGCCGATATCGACTACGCTTTCTCCGAAGCCAACACCACCTACGGTGTGATCGGTGTGAAGGTGTGGGTCTACAAGGGTGATAACCTCGGCCGTGAAGACGTTGCCGAAGTGGCTGCTCCCGCTGAACGCGAAGACCGCCGTCGCCCGGCTCGCCGTCCCCGCAAGGATGGTGCCGATGGCGAAAAGGCTGCTCGTCGTCCCCGCCGTGCTGCCGCTGACAAGAAAGACGGAGAATAACGATGCTGCAACCGAATCGTACTAAGTACCGTAAGGACCAGAAAGGTCGCAATTACGGTTTGGCCCAGCGCGGCGCAAATGTCAGCTTCGGTGAATTTGGTCTTAAGGTCGTTGAACGCGGCCGTTTGACCGCTCGCCAGATTGAAGCTGCTCGTCGTGCTCTTACCCGCCACATCAAGCGCGGCGGTCGTGTTTGGATCCGCGTGTTCCCGGACAAGCCCATCTCCAGCAAGCCTGCTGAAGTCCGTATGGGTAACGGTAAGGGTAATCCGGAATACTGGGTTGCACTTGTCCAGCCGGGTCGTGTGATCTATGAAATGGACGGCGTCGACGAACAGCTCGCCCGCGAAGCTTTCGCTTTGGCTGCGGCTAAGTTGCCCTTGAAGACGAAGTTCGTGGTCCGCCAGATCGGCATGTAAGGAGAGACGGACAATGAAAGCAAAAGAACTGCGCGCCATGGATGAGGCCGCGCTCAACAAGGAGTTGAATGACCTTTTGACCGCACACTTCAAGTTGCGCATCCAGAAGGCTACTCAACAGCTCCAGAACTCGAATCAGTTGCGCACGACGCGTCGCGATATCGCTCGCGTTCGCACGATTCTCGCTCAGAAGGCGGCTGCGAAATGACGGAAAACAACGTTGAAAAGACCACGCTCACCCGCACCCTCGTCGGTACGGTCACGAGCGACAAGATGGACAAGACGGTGACGGTTCTCGTCGAACGTCGTGTCAAGCACCCCCTGTATGGCAAGTATGTCGTTCAGAGCAAGAAGTACCACGCTCACGACGAAAGCAACCAGTGCGGTGTTGGTGATAAGGTTGAAATCGCTGAAGGGCGTCCCATCTCCAAGACCAAGTCTTGGAGCGTGACGCGCGTCATCGAAAAGGCCGTGATCATCTAATTTCACAAAAAAACTTGCAAGTTTTATTCTTTTTAGGATATACTTGCGAACTCGCGCGAATGCCGACCTCTGGGTCGGCGTTTGCGTGATTATTCTGGGTCGGATTCGGACGGTTTTTGCCTCGGCATACGCTGAGATTTCTCGAAAATCGTTTGAAGGTCGACTATTCTCCCGAACGGGACCAATACTATCCGTATAACGGAATAAGTTGGAAATTTATTAGCCATGATTCAGATGCAAAGCAAGCTGGACGTCGCCGACAATACCGGTGCACGTTCGGTGATGTGTTTTAAGGTGTTGGGCGGCTCTAAGCGCCGCTACGCAAACATCGGTGACGTCATCAAGGTTACGGTGAAAGAAGCTGCTCCGCGCGGCCGCGTCAAGAAGGGCGAAATCTACAACGCAGTTGTGGTTCGTACCGCCAAGGGCGTCCGTCGTGCCGACGGTTCTCTCATTCGTTTCGATGGCAACGCCGTCGTTTTGCTCAACTCGAAGTTGGAGCCGGTGGGCACCCGTATCTTCGGACCGGTTACGCGTGAATTGCGTACCGAAAAGTTCATGAAGATCGTTTCCCTCGCTCCCGAAGTTATTTAAGGAGGCCGACAGATGCAACGCATCCGTAAAGGTGACGAAGTTATCGTCATCGCCGGCAAGGATAAGGGTAAGAAGGGTATCGTTACCGCCCGTATCGACGATCAGCATGTCACCGTCGAAGGTGTCAATGTCGTCAAGAAGTGTGTTCGTCCCAACCCGATGGCCGGCGTTGAAGGCGGCATCGTCGACAAGACGCTTCCGATCGACCAGTCCAATGTGATGCTCGTCAATCCCGCGACTGGCAAGGGTGACCGCGTTGGCTTCAAGGAAGTCGACGGCAAGAAGGTCCGTGTTTTCAAGAGCAATGGTGCCGTCGTCGGCGCCAAGGCATAAGGAGTAAGGAATGTCTCGTTTCCACACTCTGTATCGCGACACCATCGTTCCTGAACTGACCAAGAAGTTCGGCTACACGTCCGTTATGCAAGTTCCGCGTATCACCAAGATCACGCTGAACATGGGCGTGGGTGAAGCGGTCAACGATAAGAAGTTGGTCGACAACGCCGTTGCCGACATGACCAAGATCGCAGGCCAGAAGCCCGCCATCACTCGCACCCGCAAGGCTATCGCGAACTTCAAGATTCGCGAAAACATGCCCATCGGCTGCATGGTGACGCTTCGCGGCGAACGTATGTACGACTTCCTGGACCGTCTCGTGACGATCGCTTTCCCGCGCGTCCGTGACTTCCGTGGTGTCTCCGGCCGTGCTTTCGACGGTCGCGGCAACTACAACGTTGGCCTCAAGG
>JAUNOJ010000095.1 GCA_030531135.1 Sutterellaceae bacterium
GCGGCAAAGCGGGCGGGCGCAGCTCGATCAAAGGGCCGGGCCCCATGCTCACGAGCATCATCGTGGGCGTGGTGGTCGCAACGATTGCCTTTATCTGCTTTATTTACGCCATCATCTTCTTGGGTTCTGTCATCAAGGTTTGGGGCGTGAACAACACGTTGACGTTGGATAACTACAGCTACGTCTTTACCCATGGCGCCAAGGCCATCAAGGACACCTTGATCATTGCCTGTATCGGCACGCCTTTGGGCGGGCTTTTGGCTGTGGTGATCGGCTATGTGACGACGCGCCTAAAGATTCGCGGTCGCAAGACGTTGGAGACGGTCTCGTTACTCAACTATACGTTGCCGGGCACCGTGGTGGGTATTGCCTACATCATCGCCTTTAACGACAAGCCCATCGTCTTGACGGGCACGGTTTACATTTTGGTGGCGGCCTACCTTTTCCGCTATTCGTCTGCCGGTATCCGCAACGTCATTGCGGCCTTAACGCAAATCGACCCTTCCATTGAAGAAGCCAGTAAAAGTCTCGGTGCTTCGAGCCTGCGCACGTTCTTTACGATCACCATCCCCTTGGTGTTGCCTGCCGTTTTGGCCGGTATGCGCTATCTCTTCATTCACTCGATGACGGCCATCAGCGCCACGATCTTCTTGGTGTCGGTGCACTGGTCTTTGATCACCACGCGCATTTTGGAATGCATGACCGAGTTGCAGTTTGCTCAGGCCTGCGCCTTCTCCGTGGTTCTTATCATTCTCGTTTTCATCGCCTCGGGCTTTATGTCCCTTTTGGCGCGTTTCTTGTGTCGCACGGGTGACACGCTCGGAGCTCGTTAATCATGTCTGTCACGCTTACTTTAAAAAATATCCGTCGCGAATACATCAAAGACAACGAAAAGTTTGCGGCGGTTGACAATGTCAATCTGGAAGTCAATCCCGGTGAGTTCCTCACGTTCCTGGGACCGTCGGGTTGCGGCAAAACGACCACATTGCGTATGATCGCGGGCTTTGAAACGCCGTCGTCGGGCCAAATTTTGGTCGACGGCCTCGACATCACGCATGTGCCTGCCAACGAGCGCGGTTTGGGCTTTGTGTTTCAGAACTATGCCCTGTTTCCGCACATGAAGATTTTTGATAACGTCGCCTATGGTTTGAAGATTCGCGGCGAGTCTGCCGACGTACAGGCCAAGAAGGTGCGAGAAGCGCTTGAACTCGTGGGGCTGACCAAGGCCGAACAACGTTATCCCAATCAGCTTTCGGGCGGCGAACAGCAACGTGTGGCTTTGGCACGCGTTTTGGTGCTCAAACCCAAACTGCTTTTGATGGACGAACCGCTTTCGAACTTGGACGCCAAGCTGCGTTTGCACATGCGCACCGAAATTCGTCGCATTCAGCAGGATCTGGGGATTACGTGCCTGTATGTGACGCATGATCAGAAGGAAGCCCTGACGATGTCGGATCGCATTATGGTCATGAATCGCGGGCATATCGAGCAGATCGGTACACCCATGGCCTTGTATGAAGAGCCGGCAACGCCCTTTGTGGCAGACTTTATCGGGCAGGCCAATTTGATCGAAGGCAAGCTCGTGGCAGTTGACGGCGACTACGGTCAGTTTGCGGTGGGTAACAAAACGGTACGCGCTCGCATCGGCAAGCAAAATCCGCCGCAAGTGGGCGAAAATGCCCTGCTTGTGATTCGTCCGGAAAACTTGCGCATGGTTGAAGACGCCAACACCATCGAAATGCAAATCGTCAATCGCCTCTTTGAAGGCGACAGAATCGATTATCACGTGGTGTTGCCCGGCGCCTCTCAGGCCAAACCCTTTAGCATGTCGACACCGTTTTTGCCCGGCACCGAACTCATTTCGACCGATTCCAAGGTCAACGTGAGCTTTATTGCCGAAGCAGGCGTTATCATTCGCAAACAACATTAAGAAAGCGGTGCACGTTCTTTTTGGTTGCAACCGATTTCGCAACACCTCGGAAATTTTGCAATTGATTCGTGCACTCGCCAAACCCGCGCTCGTGCCGCTTGCCATCTCGCTCGTTGCCTTAGAGTTGCAAGCGGCCGACAAACCGACGGAGTCGACGACCGAGCTTTTAAACCAAATGGTTCAAGCGCGCGTCGACGACGATTTGTCGCGTGCCAAAACCGTTATCGACAAACTGATTGCGCTGTGGCCCAACAGCACCGGTTACCGCCTCGAAGCATTGCGTATTCGATCTTTGCACGCCGACGAGACGCGCGAAGAAGAAGTGCGTGAAATCGTTGACAAACTCTGTCAAGGCACCGACGCTCGCGTTTGCCAACAAGCTCAAGAAATCCTCTCGTTGATTGTGAGCAAACGCACGCAGGCGTTACGAGCCATTTTTGCCGAAGAACGCGCCAAACATTACAAAAAAGCCGTTGCCGACTACGAAGCGCTCTTTTTCGGTGCGCCGAGCGAAGACGCGTTGCGTTTGCGCTTTTATTCCACGATGCTCAAAATTCCGGAGCGTGCCGACGAAGCCAAAAAGGCTTTGCAACTGATGGCAGCCACGACGCCCACCGATCCCATGATCGGTATGCGTGCCAAGGAGGTCATTCGCCGCTACGAAGTCGATCGCCATGCCGCATATGGGCTTGCCAACATCGCCAAGAAAGAAAATCGCGAACAGGCTGCGCGAAGCCTCGGCACCGCATTGTTGCTCTCGCCCAAAGACAAACGTGCGAGTGCATGGCGCAAAGCCTTGGATGAAGCGGTTTACCGCTTTGTCATTGAAAAGGCACGCGACGCCGAACGTGCCCAGCGCTTGAGAGAAGCCGAAAGCTACTATTTGCGCGCCTTGCCTTTAAAAGCCGACAAAGAACCCATCGTGCTTCAGTTGGCTGACCTTGCACGCCGTCAAAAGAACTTTGCCAAGGCAGACAAACTCGTGCGCCAAGCTTTGGACGACAAACCCGAGAGTGCCGAATTGCGACGCTCGGCTTTGGATAGCATTTATGCCGAAGAACTTCAGACCTTAGCCGATCAGTACGAGAAAGCGCAAAACTGGCCGCTGTTGATCTATGTGGTGCAAAAGCTGACGGATTTCACGGGCGAAACGCCCGCACTCGTGGGCAGACTTGCCAATGCCTACTTGGAAGTCGATCGTCAAGACGATGCCTTGGGACTTTTTACCCGACAAAGTCCGGAGCGCCTCAAAGAGCCCTTGTGGGCTTACGGTTGGGCTGTTGTTTTGGAGCGCTTGGGCAAGATCGATGAAGCCATTGATGCCTTGTCGGCCGTTTCCAAAAAGACGGCGATCACACGTTCGTTTTTAGAGCGCCTGCTCACGCAAAAGGCCGTCAAGTCCGCGCAAGCCAAAGCTCAGCGCGGCGAACTGCACCAAGCCTTGCGAGACTTGCGTGCGGTGTCGTCGACTGCGCCTGAAGTGATTTCTCTGCGTGCCGACTGGGCGAGCAAACTTGATGAGAAAAAAGAAGCCTTGGCCGAATACGAGCGCCTTTTTGCCATTCCGGCCTACGCCTCGCACGCCAGAGTTTCGGCTGCCGACTTGGCCATTGAACTCGGCGACAAAGACAAGGCCAAAGAAGTGTTGGACACTTTGACGGACGATCCCAAAGTCCAAATGACGATCTCGCAGGCAAGACGTGCGATTTCGGTTTATACCAAGTTGGGCGAGACCGACAAGGTGAGCGATCTCTTTGAGCGCCATGCCAAAAAGATCGATATGAGTCTCAATAAAGACTATGCGCTCTTTGGCAAAGAACGTGCCGACTTTTTGCAGTCGCAAGGCAAATCCGATTTGGCGCTCACGGCCTACCGACAAGCCTTCGTGAATTCGGGAATTACGACCGCCTACCCGGTCGAAGATGACGACTTCACGCAGGCAATGCTCACGCCCGACACGCAAGACGACTGGATGCGCGAAGCGCTACGTATGCACGCATCTCTTTTGTATCAAAACGACAATGTGATCGTGACCACGGGTCTTACGGGCTTTCATGACGTAGGTACGCCGGGGTATTCGGACACCAATGCACGCATTTGGTCTACGCACGTCATGATGCCGGCCAAGGGCGGCACGTTGACGCTCATTACCGATACAGTGCACTACAACATGGGAGGTCTTGTCCCGGGGAAATGGGAGTCGATGACCGGGACTTGCTTTGCAGAAGGTTGTGATCCTGCCAAGGGCTTTACCAAGGATACGGGGGCATCCATTGCCGCCGCTTGGACCAACGGCACGTGGAGTTTTGATATCGGTACGACCCCGATCGGTTTTCACTATACCGATGTGACGGGGGCCTTGTCTTACAACTTTGATTTGGGGCCTTTGAGCGTCACGGCCGAAGCCTATCGCCGTGCCAAGGACGGCTCGCTTTTGGCTTACGGCGGACAAAGAGATCCTAAGACCGGCATTTGGTGGGGCGGCGTGCGCCGCACCGGGGCGTCGGTGTCGGTGAGCAAAGACTCGGGCAACACCTTCGGCTTTTGGGGCAAAGCGTCTTGGGAAGATATTCGAGGACGCAATGTCGCAAGAAACAGCGCTTGGCAGGTGATGGCCACGACCTATGCGCGCTTGATCAACAAACCCAACCATGAGCTGATCCCCTCTGTCTTTATGATGCTTTGGGGATTTGAGAAAGACTTGAGCGGCTACACCTTCGGGCACGGCGGCTACTATTCGCCGCAACAGTACGTAGGATTTAACGTGTCGATCAACGACGTCGGGCGCACGGAAAATTGGGCGTGGCGTTTGACCGGTACTTGGGGCAGAAGTTACGCCAAGACCGAGTCGATTCGACGCTATCCGCTGGCTGACAGGATTCCTTTTGATCAGCAACAGGCGATGAAAGATGAATTGTTTGCCAAGAGTCGCACGAGCGGCGATTGGAGCAACGGCTTTCAGTTGCAGGCCAATTTGGAAAGGCGACTGGGTTCGCACTTCTCGGCCGGTGTGGCGGCCGGCTGGTCGCAAGCGCCCGATTACGACTATCGCTGGGCGTTGCTTTATCTGCGTTGGTACATGAAGCCTTGGAGGGGCAATTTGCCGATGCCGGTGCCGTTGTTAAAGCCTTACTCGACTCGTTAGAGATGCATGACTATCGTTTGATTTTTTCAAGGCACACGAAAGATATCAAAACAAATAGAAAATATTGTATATTGACTCTTTCTGACATATAATCAGTCACACAATATCCACAATCAATTAACAGAGACTGATTATGACGTTAACCCCGGAACAACTCAAAGAGTGTGCCACCCTCAAGCAGCTCTTCAAAGAAAAATCCGAAATTACCCAACGAGCCTTTGCCAAAAAATACGATCTGGGCAGTCCCGCCAATTTCGGGCAATACTTGCAGGGGCGTCGCGCGCTTAATCTCAGAATCGCGACGACCATTGCACGTGCTTTGGAAATTGAAGTCAGTAGCTTCAGCCCGCGGCTTGCACGTCAAATCGCATCCTACAATCTCGGGCCAAATGCGCCCGCGCATGTCAACAACGGGATGGCGATTCCGCTGGTATCTTTCGACCAAGTCAGCCAAGTATCCGATGGAGAAAAACTTCAAGAGATGCTCGGCAACGCGTCCGTCGACGAGCATCTCTTAGTTGATGCAACGTTGCCTGAAAACTGCTTTGCCATGTGTATTGAAGATCACTCGATGCAGCCGGAGTTTCTCAAGGGGGACTTCATCATTGTCGATCCGATGCTTCGGCCGTTGCCGGGAGACTTTGTTGTTGCCAACATTGCCAATTCGGTGTCTTGCATGATCAGAAAATATCGTCAAATCGGCTTTGATGACCACGGGAACGAATCGTTTGAACTTATGCCGCTCAACAACGATTTTGCAAGTGCGTATTCCGATAAACAAACGTGTCGCATTGTCGGTGTCGTGATAGAGCATCGACGCAAATACCGCAACAAATAAATCAACGATATATCACCTGAACAGCAAGATTTTCTCTGACAAATGTTTACTTTAGAAAGCCTTGGATTCGCCTTACACCCTGTCAAAACCCGTGACAGATCACGTATATTGAAAATTAGTACAGGATTTAAGCTGATTGATGAATTTCCATTTGACATCTTCTTGGAAGAGATCGAGGATCAAATTCATGTTTGGGACGAAGGTCTCACATATCCCAATCTTTTTGCGCTCAACCCCGATCTTCTGAACGCGACTCGTCTCCAAGAAATAGCAAATGTTGTCGGTTTGTACGGCGTCACATTTTTAGACTGTGGTGTTTTCGAGATATATGGACCGAAAAATAAAGCAGCGAATGTGGTTTGTGATTACCTTGCAGCAATGGTCAATCTCGATCGTTGGGTAGTGGAATACTTGGCTCTGGCCACCTCCAAAAACAATCTGGTCGAGTCGGCCAAATTCATGTTCAAGCGCTGGCGCCCGTCTTCCGTGATCGAGTCCAAACCGAAGATTGCGGGCTTGGGCGGCACCGAGTTAGAGTTTGATTTCAGCGTTGATGACGATTTTGTTGACGTTATTTCCCCGACGCCAAATTCCTCGGCCCATTTCATCAGAAAAGCAACGAGTTTTCGACTGGCCAATACCGATACCACCGGGCGAGCGCTCGCCGTTGTGGATGACAGCAAAAGTAGCGAACAGGCGAATCTCGAAATCGCCCTCATTTCCAGAAATTTCAATGCTATTGCGTTGTCTCGGTTATCTCAAAATGCAAGTGCAAGCCGTGAGCACTAAAGCCGTTCAATGCAGTGGCAATAC
>JAUNOJ010000096.1:0-5265 GCA_030531135.1 Sutterellaceae bacterium
TAGTGACCTTGTCGCTACCTTGCCACGAGCGATCGGTTGTCCCGCCGCTATGCACCAGTGCTTTGCCTGCCATCGAGCCCAAGCAGATCGAAAGGTTCTTCAAAGTTCCGCCAAAGCGCGGCAAGTGGTGCGCCTTGAATCGAACCACTGAAATCCAAGTGTCGTAATCGGCAAAGTGTTTTCCGGTCTTGGTATGTGCCAAGCGATAACCGTTAGGCACCGGCAACTCTATGTCGCCCTCAGAATCCAAAATATCGACGGGCGCGACCTTGTCATAACCTTTGGATCGAATCAAGTTCATGTGGCCGGAATTGTTATCGCGCGGCGCCGTAAAACCGTTGCAGTCCACGAGCGTGCCTTTGACCTTGTCGCACAAAGGCTTTAAAAACGCGGGCTCCAAAGCCGGGCCCCCGGGCGACTCGAAGCTGATCTTGACGGCCACCTTGCCTTCGAGCTTTTGTCCCAAGGCTTCATAGACCTTGACGAGCCCGGCAGCGCTCATGTCCCGCGTAAAGTAAACGAGGGAAGCGTCGGTCGCGTCCGTCAAATGCGCGAGCTTCTCCGCCCAAGGGATATTGAGTGCAGTGGGCGTACTTTGGGCGCGGGCACTTCCCAAACCGACTCCGACGCTGCCGGCAACACCCAAAGCAATGCCGCCCGCCAACAGTTCTCTGCGTTTCATGGCTTACACCTTGAGATTTGTTTTGAAGAACGACTCGATTTTGTCAAACGGAATCTTGTCCTTTTGGTCATAAAGATCGACGTGACCGGCGTTTTTGACCTTATAAAGCTCCTTGGGCTCGGCGGCCAACTTATAGGCGTCTTCGCTAAAGTACAAAGAGTGGGCGTTTTCACCGGCGATAAACAAAACCGGACGAGGGGAGATGTCGGCGATTTGTTCAAAGGGATAAAAGTTCATCAAAGCCGGAATGCTCGTAAAGCGCGTACCTGCGTAACGCGGATGGTAGCCGCGCGGGGTGCGGTAGTAGCCGTAGAACTCTTTGGCGATGTCGGAAGCATTTTCAGGCAACTTTTCCGGCGTGCCGAAACGAATGCGCGGTTCTTGCCCCATGAATTCCTTGTAGCGCTCGGCCGCCACTTCTTCGAGCAAAGCTTTCTTTTGTTCGGGCTTCATTGCGTCCTTTAAACCCAGACGCGTGGCGCGCCCCATGTCGTACATGCTCACCGTCACCAAGGCCTTTATGCGAGGATCCAAAGAGGTGGCGCAAACGGAAAAGCCGCCGCTGCCGCAAATACCCAAAACGCCGATGCCGTCGCGACTGACCCAAGAGCGCGTACCCAAATAGTCCACGGCCGCACTAAAGTCTTCGATGTAAGCGTCGGGCGAGACCGTCAAGCGCGGTTGGCCACCGGATTCGCCGCCGTAGGAAAGGTCGATTGCCAAACACACGATGCCGCGCTTGGCCAATTCCAAGGCATAGACGCTGCCGCATTGCTCTTTGACGGCCCCAAAGGGGTGTCCGATCACAACGGCGCGATGCTTTTCGGACCAGTTCATTTGTGCCGGCACATACAGGTGGGCAGCCAGTTGAATATTCAAGCGGTTCATAAATCGCACGGCAATGCGCGTGACGCCGCCCTCTAACGCAACATGGTGTTCAAAACCCAAAGGCAGCGCATCGGCGCTTTGCGCATTGGCAGCCGGCATCGCGGCCAAACTTGACGCCAAAAGGCCGGCGGAGGCTAAAAAATTACGACGAGTGGTCATGGTAGTGTTCCTTAAAAATCAGTTCGTTTAAGACGACATGCCGATATCTTTGAGCCAGTTGGCAACGGGGCTCAAATCGTCGACGCCGCCCCAACCGTAAACGGCCAAACCCTTTAAAACGCGGGCTTGGGGCAAAAGACGCACGAGTTCGCTTTGACTGTCGCCCTGGCCCGTACCGCCGTGGGTGTTGAAATGCAGCACCGTTTTGCCCGAGAAATCGTTCGATTCCAAGAAGGTATACAGTCCCATGGGCATCTTTCCGCCCCAGATCGGGTGGCCGATACACACGGTGTCGTAATCGGCCAAGTTCACCGCCAAGGGTTTGACGGCAGGACGGGCGCCAGCCAAGCGTTCGCGCTTGGCCACTTGCGTGGTCGGACGGTATTCGTCGGGGTAGGGTGTGACGGTTTCGATTCTGGCAATGTCGCCGCCCAATAAACGGTGAACTTCTCGCGCCACCTTTTCGGCACTGCCCGACCACGTAAAGTAAAGCGTCAAGGTTTTCTTTTCTTGCGCGGCAATGGCGAGGCTGCCCGACAAACTTCCACCCAAAGCGCAAGCACCCAAAAGAAATGCGCGACGATCGAGCATTTTGATCTCCTTATTTCTTGTAAGGATCGATGGCAGCGGCGGCTGCCGCCTTGTATTCTTCATCGGTCAAGGCCCCGAACCAGGTGACGTTTTTACCCGGCGCCGTATTGGTGAGCGCAATATGCGTCATGGCGGTGTCGGGCGCTGCCCCATGCCAGTGCACCACACCGGGCGGGCACCAGATGTAGTCGCCCGGGCGCACGACATCGACGCGATCCTTGGTTCCCACCAAACCTTTGCCGGAAGTCACGAGCAATCGCTGACCCACGGGGTGGTCGTGCCAGAAGGTGCGGGCGCCCGGCTCAAAGGTCACATAGCAGATGCCGCTGTTGCTGTATTCGTCGGGCTTGGCCACAAAGTCTTGGCGCACGTGACCGGTAAAGATCTTGGCGGTGCCGATTTGGCTCGGGACGTCGCCTGCGCGTTGGATGGTGTGCCCCGGCGTTTGTGCGGCTGCGGCGCCGATCATGGAAAGCGAGGCCAAAAGAGCAAGTGCGGTGTGTTTCATGATTGTCTCCATCGGTGAAAGCCGAAATGTTTTTCGATGAAGCACATCCTAAAACTCGAGTCTGTCCGGGCGGTTTCGGGTAACTGACAAATCGTTGCCCGTTTCTTTCTTCTCGATGCCCGAATCTGCAAGGTTTTGTAAGATAGGTTGTGTAACATTGAAAGTTGTCAGAAACCACAAGGATCACCAAGGCCATGACCGACGCAGCCACCCGCATTCTCATTATTGAAGACGACACGGAAATTTCCGAACTCTTGCAAGAGGGTTTGACCGCCAGAGGGTTTGAGACGTTCGCTTTGGATTCGGGCAAGCACCTCTTTGACGGAACGCTTGATTTCGTGCCCGACGTGATTTTGTTGGATGTGATGTTGCCCGGCGATGACGGCCTCACTATTTGCCGCAAAATGCGACAGGCCGGTTCCGGTTTTGAAACGACGCCCTTAATTATTGTGAGCGCCTTGGGCGAGTTGACCGATCGTGTGGTGGGCTTGGAAATCGGCGCCGACGACTATCTCGTCAAACCGTTTGAAATGCACGAGCTTGTGGCGCGCATCCGCGCGTTGTTGCGCCGCACGCAAAGAACGACGGCCGCCGTTACCCAAACGGTCGCTCATGCGGCTGAGCCGCAACGCCGTATCTGGCAATTTGCCCATTGGCGCATCGACATGGATGCCAGAAACCTGATCGACGAGGCAGGTGTCACCATTGCGCTCAGTTCGATGGAATTCAAACTTCTGGAATACTTCCTTCTTAATCCCCATCGCGTTTTGACGCGCGAACTCATTTTGGAGCGCATTGGGAGTCATAGCGAATACTACGATCGCAGTCTCGACGTGCAGATGTCGCGCCTCAGAGCCAAACTGCGCGACTCCGGCCGCAATCCCACGCTCATTCGCACCATGCGCGGCGACGGCTATATGTTGGCGGTGTCTGTCACTAAAGACGCAGCCAGTTAAAGCGGAGCGGTGTCCATGGCATTCTTACAAAATCTCGCCTGCAAAATCGACTCCTTCTACGGTCGCCTCATTTTGGTGATCACGGCCGGGCTCGGGATTTTGATGTTGACCAACTATTTCACGGTGCATACCGTGCAGCGCCTTTATGTGTACGAGGCCGAATACAGCCGTGCGCAGCACATTGCCGGATATGTCATTCTTTTGGAAGACGCAAGTGCAGAGGATCGGGCAGCGGCCGTGGAAAAACTCAACACGTCTCACTTTAACGGCACGACGCGCGAAACCTTGGCCATTTTCGACACCAAACCCGACTGGGGTAAAACGCCCGAAACCATCGAGCGCCAAGTCGATGTATTGAAAACCGTACTTGCCCAAGAAGGCACTGCCGTTCCCGAAACCTTTGCCCGACTCGTCGATAAGGGCAATCCTTTGTTTGAAGTGCATTTGCCCAGCGTCGAATTTGCCGTGCAGCTCTCCGACGGCAAGTGGTTGACGATCTCCACGCTTTTACAAGTCGACGATCGCATTGTCGTGTGGTCCGAGCGCGGCTTGATTTTGTTGGAAGGTCTTGTGATTTTGCTGCTTTCGGCGTGGCTGGTGCGCCGCCTCACACAACCCTTGGACAGATTGAGCCGATCGGTGGTGCAGTTCGGAGAATTTCCCGAATCTTCCAAGCCGTTTCCGGAAGAAGGCGTCAAGGAAATTCGCAGTGCGGCCAAAAGCTTTAACCGCATGCGCGAGCAGATTCAGGGCAATCTTTTGGAGCGCAACCGCATCATTTCGGCCATGGCTCACGACTTGCGCACACCGCTCACGCGCCTGCAGCTGCGCCTAGACAGAGTGGAGAACGAAGCCTTGCGCACCAAACTCACGGAGTCGGTCGCCGACATGAAGTCCATCATCGAGCAGGGGCTTGGCTTTGCACGCAGTTTGGATACGACCGAGGCCGCTAAGCGTTTGGACTTGCAGTCCTTTGTTTGCAGTCTGGTCGACGACTATGCCGACGTGGGGCATGACGTGACGCTTGCAACAGGCGTCACCGACAATCCTCGTGCCATGGTGATCGAGGCGCGCACTTTGTGTTTGAAGCGGTGTCTGGAAAACCTCATCACCAATGCCTGCAAGTACGGCGGCAATGCCGAAGTCGATATCCAAGAAGACGATCGCAGCTATGTCGTTACGGTCGCAGACAACGGTCCCGGGATTCCGGAAGAGCTTTTGGAAAAGGTCTTTGAGCCTTATTTCCGAGTGGAAAGTTCTCGCAACCGCACAACCGGCGGCACGGGCTTGGGTTTGGCCATTGCCCGCAACATGGCGCATTTAAACGGCGGCAATTTGACACTGAAAAATCGCGCGCAAGGCGGCTTGGTCGCGACATTGACACTGCCTAAACTTAAAGCGTCGTCGGCTGCGCATGCGAGTAGGGCGTAAAGGTCAAGGCTTTCGGTTCGACTTGCGCAAGTTCGACCGTCACCGTTTCA
>JAUNOJ010000096.1:5275-6704 GCA_030531135.1 Sutterellaceae bacterium
AAGAGCACCGGCAACGGTTAAAAGCGTGTTTTCAGGCAACGTATAAAAGACGTGTCGACAGACGGTGTCGTCAGTCAAGTGCACCCGCGCCTCGTGGGCGAGCCCCGACAATTTGCCTTCCAACTTCACACCGCATTCATACAACCCCCAGGTCTTGTAAAAAAGCCCGATGGGGTCGTCTTGCGCGTACTGCTCCCAAGCCCCAACGCCAAACACCCGATCGAAAATCGCGGGCTTGGCACGGTGCTCTGCCATCACTTCCAAGTCGATGGCGACCGGTGCGTCGGCCACCGCCACTCCGATCCAAGTGGCCGTGTGCGAGATCGTGGCGAATAAAGGCGTCGCACTTCCGACAATCAAAGGCGTCTTGGGGGCGCGTTCAACGAGACTTGCATCGGCATCGATTGCTTTCAAGAGATGCGTTAACAGCGTGCGTCCCCAAAGAAAGTCCGCACGGCGCTTGTCGTTGGTCAGGGTCTCGGCACGCGCAAGCGCTTCGTCATTGACGCAATTTGAAAGCAAAGCAGGGGGCACATCAAGGCTGCGCGGCATGATCGCCACGCGACACAGCCCCTTAGAGCTGCTCGACATGCACGCCTGCGTTTTGCAAGAACTTGATTCCGGCATCATCGCGATAAAGCTCATGATAGTAAACGGCCTCAATCCCGCACTTTTGAATCAACAATGCGCAGTGAATGCAAGGCGAGTGGGTGATGAAGATGCTCGCGCCGTGGCTTGAATAGCCGTTATAGGCGAGTTTCGCGACGGCGTTTAATTCGGCATGCTGCACTTCGGGTCGCGTGACGAGTTTGCCGTCGACTTCCACTTCGCAGCAGTTGTCGTAACCCGTGGGCATGCCGTTCCAACCGAAGCTGATGATGGAGTTGTTTTTGACGATCACGCAACCGACTTTGAGCCTTTGGGCGTAGCTGCGCTCGGCAGCAATCTGCGCGATTTGCATGTACATGGCATTGTCTTTTTTCACGTCCATGGTCGAAGTCTCCCGAAAATCCGAATCAAAGTAGAATCAAGAATAATAATTTAAAAAATACTGAAAAGTTTTAGAAATCGTCAAAAGCGCCCTGCATCTGACTGATTTCAAACTGATCGGCCCCGAGCTCTTCGGCAACCGACCTCCAGCTTGAAAGCGCGTGCATGAATTCTAATCGCATGGTCTTGGCTTCGGAGGGTTTGACGCCGAAGTAGCGCGACACGGCAATGGCGTTTTCGCTTTGCGCGGCAATCTGCATCTGGCGCACCGGCGTGGAAAGTAGGCGCGGGGTCAAAAAAGAGGGTTGCGCACAGGGGCAGTACATCGACAATAACGTCCAGCCCGTCGGCAATCTTCCGAACCAGAACTGATCCAAGCGGTCGTGATGATTGGCGGTCAACGTATTGAAAAGCAATCGGGCAAAGAGTTCTCGCAAAT
>JAUNOJ010000097.1 GCA_030531135.1 Sutterellaceae bacterium
TTTTACGCCCAAAAATGGCCGAACTGAAAATCTTTTTTGTAAATGGGGAACTTACTCGTATATCACGAATCTAAACATATAACAATGTTCCTAAAGCGATGAATTACGCCTGCAGGTATCGAAAGACCTCAGTCTAACAACTCAAGTTGCAATATTCACTGAGTCCCAATCGTGTTTGTGCCTGACTTTGGCGTAAGATAGCGACTTTCATGACTACCGTTTGCACACTGCCATGTCGTTCAGTCAGCCTCTGACTCGCCGTTCTCTTTTCCAAGCAACCGCATTGCTTGGTTCGGCTACATTGATGCCTGCCGCCTTTGCCACGCTAACGCCCTCCGTACTTGAATCCGGCTTGTGGAGCGCCAAGGCTCTGCCCTTGGGACAGCATGCGGCAGGCGCCGTCAAGCGTCATGCTTTTATCACGGAAGCTTGTTCGGGCGCGTTGGCCAAACCGGCTTTTGTCGCCTACATGACGTTAAACATCGCTTATCTCACGGACTATGCGCGCTCCTTAGATATGCTCGCAAGTCGCGTGGGGGCTTTTGCCGATTTGAAGACCGAGTCGGAAGCGTTGCGCACTTGGGCCAAAGAAACGGTCGGCGTCAAGGACTGGTGCATCGATCTCTATCAGCAAATTGCCAAGCGCAACTACAACGCCAAACGCGTCCCGAGTTTTCCGGCGGGTGTCGACTACGCCAAATTCGAGCGTATGTACGTCCTCAAATACGATGTGGCGGTGGGCATGGCGGCATTGTTGCCCTGCTTTTGGATTTACGAAGAGATTGGCGGCCACATCGCCAAACTGCGTCAAACGCAAGGCAATGCTTATTCGGAGTGGTTGGAAAGTTTCGGCACACAAGCCTCGCACGAAGCGGCTTTGAAAGCCGTGGCGCTCGCTGACAAGTTGGCTGCGCGCGCCGACGATACCGTCAGGCGCCAAATGACCGACGTCTTTGTAGCAGGGTGCTGGAAAGAGTTTGCCTGTTTTGATGCGGCTTACAGAACGTTGTTCAGAAACCTATAGGGCGTCGGAATCCAAAGCCACCTTGGCGGCAAAGAGCAAAAAGACGCTGCCGATGGCGGTGTTGCCAAGTTTTCCCATCAAGGGAAAGCGCGCGACCATACGCAGCAAATCGGCCCCGACCGTGATCAGAAACAGTAGCCACGTGATACTGAATGTCTGCAAAATGACGGCCAGAATCGAGTACGGAACCCAAGCGGGCTGATAGTTCGGATCAATAAACTGCACAAAAAATGCCACGAAAAACAAAATGGCTTTGGGGTTGGTGAGACTTAAGGCCAATGCAGTGCGAAATGCTTTCATCATCTCGGACTTGTCGGCTGCCGCTTTGAGCTTTTCATCGGCCGTGATGTGGCTGCCCTCTTTCGTCCCATCTGTTTTGACACAGAACGTGTTCCAAAGCACTTTCAAGCCCAAGTAACCCAAATAGGCACCGCCCGCATACCGAATCAGATCAAAAAGCGCGGGATTGGCCGCCAGGGCTGCCGCAACCCCAATGTAAGAGCAAAACATCAATAGGTAGTCGCCCACCAAAATGGCCAAACTGGCGGCAAAGGCGGGTTTGCGTCCGCGCACGATGGCGGTGCGCAAAACATAGAGCGAATTGGGACCGGGAATGACGATAATGACAAAGGCGCCGACGACGTACACCCAAAGATCGTGGACTCCGAGACCGGTAAGCATGGCAAGACGTGAAAACAAAACGAACAACAAAACGAGTATACAACAAACGCCTTCCCGGCCAATTCGGTAGAATTCGCACGAACCCCGTTTTTTACCCCACGAGTTTTTATGACCGACCAAGCCAAACCCCTGCCCAAGATTTACTCGCCGATATTGTGCGTGCTCTGTACCCTACTCTTTACGCCGATGTTCGGGGCCTTTTTACAAGGCTTGAACTGGCGCGAATTGGGAGACGACGAATTGGCCGCGCACAACATGGCTTGGGTGCGTTGGAGTTTCTTTACCTTTGCGGCTTACACCTTTAGCGAGCCCTTTATTCGCGAAACGTTGGTCGGGCGCTATTTGATGATTGCGCTTTTCATCGGCTTTTGGTTGAGCTGGACCCTGGCTTTGGGGTGGCGTCAGGTCACCTACGTGAAAAACTACGTCAAGGTTTATGACGCACAGCGCTTCGGTCGTCCCATCATGATCGGCGCTTTCGGTTGGGTAGCATATACCGCCGTGGCTTTGACCTTGGTGCTCTTTTTGCATGTGACGGGCATCGATCCGTTGCCTGCCACCGCCCCTATTTTGCAGCAGTAGTTGCCCGGCAGACCAAGAGGCTGAAAGTGAAAAACAAAGTCGACCTTCGATTTACGTTGCCCCAACGAAAGAGTGCACCGACGATTAATAACGTGCTCTCGTTGTTGGACGGCAAAGTCGTCAATCGTACCCGCGACTTTGGACAAAGCACGATCGAGTCTTGGCAGCGCGAAGCCGCTTTGGGCAGCCCCGAAGCGCAGTACGAACTTGCCAAAAGCCTCACCGAAGGCAACCCTGCTTCAAGCGACAACCGTGCGGCCGTCAAGTGGCTTAGAAAAGCGGCCGACAAAGAACACGCCGCCAGCCAACATATGTTGGGTGTTTTGATTGCCAGAGCCCAAGGCGTCAGAGCCAATCCCGAGCAAGCCGTGTCGCTTTTCCGAGCCGCGGCCATTATGGGCAATGCCGATGCGCAGTACGACTTGGCCCGCGCCTTGACGTGGGGTTTCGGGTGCGAAGTCAATTTAAAGGAAGCTTTGACCTGGTATCGATTGGCCGGTGCCCAAGGCCACTTGGAAGCGCAGGTGGCGGTGGGTTTGGCCTACAGTCAGGGTTCGGGGTGCGAGACCGATTTGATTCAGGCGGCAAGCTGGTTGCGTAAGGCCGCGTTAAACCACAGCGATAAAGCCGCCTTTGCCTTGGGCATGCTTTTTTTGCGCCCGGACAATCCCCAGGCCGACAACAAAGACGCCTATCGCTGGATCGGAGAAGCCGCGCGCGCGGGCCTAGCCGACGCCCAATACGAACTCTCGCTTTTTTTCTGGTCGGGGCGCGCCGTCGTTCAAAGCGCTGTTCAGGCCTTTGATTGGGCAATGCGTGCTGCCGCCCAAGACCATATCCGGGCGCTGCTTTTTTTGTCCAAGCTCTTTGAAACGGGCGAAGGCTGTCGGAAAAACCGTTGCGGGGCGTATGCCGTGATCCTCAAAGCCCAAAGTTTGGCCGAGACCAATGCCGATCTGGCCCGGGAATGCCAACTGCGCGCGCGAGAGCTCACCGCACAAATCACCATGAGCGAGTTGCGTGCGGCTGAAATGATGTTGGCCGACAACCCGCAAACCAAGGATTTGTTGGCCGGATTCGTTGCGGGCTCTCGCCGTTAAGTGCGAGATTGGCAGGCAAAAAGAAGCCGCTATATCGCAACCTGAAGCGATGTTTCGTAAGGGCGAGATGCAGATCTCAAAAGCACCCTAGAAAGTTTTTCAAGCATCTCTTCATCTTTACTTGAAAGACCCTCTTTGGGGACTTTGTACCCTGACGATGTCGTCTCACGTTTGATATAACGGCCAAATACCACCAAAGTAAGATACCTTCGAAATTTCCAAGCACAACGGAAACTTCTCTAGCAAGGGTATTTAACCACCAAACTCTAGGGTTTTCAAGTATTTACGCCCTCGGAATTGTTTCCGAATATGAAAAAGTCCCTTCTTTACAGTTACAGATAATACCTATAGTTAGGTAATTTCGCTTTGGGCAATCCCCGAAAGCCCCGCCGCTCGGGCGTTGACGCCGCACACCGGGTTTTGCCGGTTCAAATGCGAGTGTTTCTTATTTACGATACCGGTTGCAAATGTCAATACCTTCGGGCGATTTCGAGCGATTGCAGTTCAAATAAATGGGGGTTATTTCATTTCGATCAAAAAAACGTGCGAAATCTTTGTAAAGAGCGGAAAAAAACGCCCGAAAACCGCGCTATTTCAGGCAAAGGGCGCTAATATCCCCTGCTGTAGAGTGTGTAAAGGGTGTTGTCGCCTTTGCCGCGTAAAAGAATTGGTGCGCTTGACGGAAGCGATGTTCCGATCAGGCGAATAAGATTGAAATCCATACATCGTTGATAAAACGAAAGGAGTCGCTAAATGAATCGTCTCGAACTCGTCGAAAAAATTGCCGCCAAGCACGAAATCAGCAAGGCTGAAGCTGCTCGCATCCTCTCGACGATTACCGAAGAAATCATTGCAACCGTCAAGAACAACGACCCGCTGACCATCGTCGGCTTTGGCACGTTCAAGTTGCAGGATCGTCCGGAACGCCAGGGTCGCAACCCCGCTACCGGCGAAGCCATCAAGATTCCGGCAGCCAAGATCCCGAAGTTTGTTCCGGGTTCGGCCTTTAAGGATGCCGTGAACGGTTAATCCGTCTTCGGACGCGTAATGGACATTACGCAACAAAACCGCGTCAGTCGTGTCGGCTTTCGCGGTTTTTTCGTGTTTGACAGTATTTACCTTTTTTCTTTGCGATGAGATCCGCGCTTTTTTGTTCGACCCTCTTGATGTGTTTGCTCTCGGCCTGTACGTTACCCAAGAAAACGGAGACGATGCCCTCGGAAGCCGAACTGATCGCCATGGCCAAGAACCTGCCGACCGAAGCCGATATCAAAGAGCGTTTCCGCGCCGTGGGCGGCGTGTTGCGTGAAATCTGCACGTCGGACGAATTTGCGCCCTACTTTGCCAAAACGCCCTGTTTGGCCACCGACGTGACCGATCGTCAAAAGAAGGACCGCACCAAGATTACCGAAGCGCAAAAGAAAGCCATGACGGCGGCCGTGGCCGAAATCGAAGAACTCAACCGCCAAACGCGCGAGTTGATGATCGAAAGCCAGTTGGAGCCCTATGTTTCTCTGGCGCTTCACGCACAAAACGAGACGGATGTGCTGGTCAAAACCAATCAGGACAATTTGCTTTCGGGCGAAATCACTTGGGGGCAATACAACACTTGGCGCGAAGCCATTGCCAGGCGCGCGATGGAAAACCGTGCAGCCAAGGAAGCCGTTGATGCCATGACGCAAACCGAAATGCCTGCCGCAACTGCGACACCGGATACGAAGGAGCCCCATCCATGACCCAGCCATTTTTGCAACGAATGCGCGCGACGGCGGTTGCGCTTTCTTGTGCACTGGTTTCCGTTACCCTTCAAGCACGAATCGTGACCGACGACTTAAACCGCCAAGTCGATATTCCCGATACGGTCACGCGCGCCGTGGTGGCCGACATCTATCCGTTGGCAAGCAGCTTGGCACTCTTTTTAAAGGGGCCCGAGAACATCGTCGGTATTCACCCGGTGTCGATGGCTGCGGTCAAAGGGCGTCTGTTGGGCGAGCTGTGGCCCAAGATGACCGAAATTGAGACGGGCTTTATGAAAGGCTCTGAAGTCAATGTCGAAACGCTTTTGGCTTTGGAGCCCGAAGTCGTGTTTGTCAACGCCAATAACAAGGCGCTCGTTGCCAAACTCGACGATTTGGGGATCAAGGCTTTGGCCGTTTCCACCAATAAATACGACTACAACGTCTTGAAAACCTTTGAAGGTTGGATGACGTTGTTGCAAAGCGTGTGGCCCGAGGTCAAAGTTGCCGATGCCGCCAAGAGCGAAACGGATGCCATTGTCAAGCTCGTGAAAGAGCGCACGGCAGGAATGGAGCGCAAAGCCCGTGTCTTTTTCCTCGTCAATTACGATAACCGCCGTATTGTGACTTCCGGATCTCACTTTTTCGGACAGTTTTGGGCCGATGCCTCGGGTGCGGTGAATGTTGCCGAATCGATTACGGCTCAAAGCAGCAATGCCGTGGTGAACATGGAGCAGGTCTACGCCTTTAATCCCGACGTCGTCTTTATTACCAACTTCACCAAGGCCGAGCCCGAGACGCTCTACACCAACGCTTGGCACGATTGGACGCCTGTGAAGGCCGTGGCAGACAAGCGCGTCTACAAGATGCCCTTGGGCGTTTACAGAAGCTATACGCCTGCTGCCGACAGTCCCCTGACGCTGCTTTGGATGGCCAAAACCCTGTATCCGGAACAATTTGCCGACATTGATCTAAAAGCGCGTGCCAAAACCTTTTATAAAAACGTCTTCGGGCTTAATTTGACCGATGCGCAAGTCGAATCGCTTTACGGAAAGACGCCATGAGCGAAGCGACGCGCTATCGAACCTTTATCCTCGCCGGACTCGCATTGACGCTGGCGGCAGCCTTTTTGGCTTTGGCAAGCGGTCGCTACGGGTTGTCGTTTTTCGACATCCTGGCAACGCTATCGGGGACGGCAGATAACGTTTCCAAAACGGCCGAGGCGGTGCTTTTTAACGTTCGCATTCCGCGCGTGGTGTTGGCCTTGGCAGCCGGCGCCGGTTTGGCGGCAGCCGGTGCCGCTTTTCAAGCGATCTTTTCGAACCCTTTGGCGACACCCGACACCTTGGGTGTGGCAAGCGGCGCTGCCTTTGGGGCCGTCTTGGGAATTTTGTTGGGGTTGGACGCCGTTTTCGTTCAGTTGACGAGTTTTACCCTGGGGCTCATTGCCGTCGGTTTGGTCTA
>JAUNOJ010000098.1 GCA_030531135.1 Sutterellaceae bacterium
TGCCGGAAGAAAATCGCAAGCAGTGCGCTGCCTGCCACGGTTAATTCGAAAAAGCTTTCCAAGGAATACTGAAAATGACAAGCAACAAAAGATTCGGTTACACCGGTCAGGGTCTGCGCGTAAACTTGACCACCGGACAGATCACCGTTGAAAAAACTTTCCCGCGTTTTGCTGACTACATCGGCGGCACAAGCTTGGGCTACAAGGTATTTTGGGACGAAGTCGATCCCAAGACCGATCCGATGGATGCGGCCAACAAGATCGTTTTGGCCCCCGGCCCCTTGTCCGGCACCGGTGCCGTTTGCTCGGGACGCACGGCCGTGACCACGATTTTCCCCACCGCTTACCCCGTTCCGATGCTTTGCTCGGCTCATATGGGCGGCGATTTTGCGCATAAGATCAAGTACGCCGGCTGGGACTTCATCATCGTTGAAGGCGCCAGCGCCAAACCCGTTTATCTTTATATTCAAAACGAAAAGGTCGAATTGCGCGACGCCTCCTTCATTTGGGGTCAAGGCACGCGCCGCTCCTTTACCGTTTTGCAGCAAAACGCCTCGACCGACGCATCGATTTCGGTGATTGGGCCGGCCGGGGAAAACAAAGTGCCGATGTCCATTTTGCTGAGCGCCAAGAGCCACAGTGCCGGGGGCGTCGGTGCCGTTTTCGGCTCCAAGATGCTCAAGGGTATTGTCGTCGAAGGCAATCAAGCCATTCACATTCATGCCAAGCCCGAAGAATGGGAAGCGTTGTGCGATCGCAACCGCGAACTGTTGGGCGCCGTGACGCAAACCGTCGTTCCCAAGTTCCCCAATCCCTTGTTCGAATACCACAGCCCCTGGAGCCGCTGGTCGGGTATGCCGGGTCGCGTTTGGGGCGCAGCCAATCCGCCCGTGACGTTAACCGCCGATATGCGCAGTCTCAATCGCATTGCTTACCGCACGTGCGCCGCCGACCACTATCTCGGTCAGGCCGCTTGGCACTATGTGGTGCGCAACAACGGTTGCTACTCCTGCCCGATTCGTTGCTATTCGGTGATGCGTGACGAAGAAACGGCTGCCAAATACAAGGTTGACGCCGTGACCGAACAGACCTGTATGGCGCTGTACTTCGGTCGTCGCTTCTTCCCGAAGATTGCCAACTCCAAGACCGATCCGAGAAGCCGTCCTGCTTCCATCGTCGGCATCCAGTTGTTAGACGATTTGGGCATTTGGTGCAACTACGGTCAGCTGCATCGCGACTGGACGAAGTTTTACAAAGACGGCATTTGGCAGAAGGTTTTGCCCGAAGACGAATACAAGTCGATCAACTGGCAACAAATCGAAGACTGCGATCCGATGTTCCTGCACGACCTGTTACCGCGCATTGCCTATCGCAAGGGCGAACTCGGCCGTTGGTTGGGCGAAAGCACGGGCTATCTTCTCAAGCACTTCGGCATCGATGAATCGGTTTGGACCAAGGACAAATCCACGGCCTATTGGAGTCTTTCTCACCCGAAGCACCATGCCAACGAAGACGACGGTCAGGCCGGTTGCATTCTCAACTGCTTGTACAACCGCGACCCGATGTGCCATGGCGGCGTGAACTTCACCCGCTCCGGTCTTCCGATCGATTTGCAAAAACAAATTGCCGCCAAATTCTGGGGCAGCGGCGACAGTGTGGACGCCATCGGCAACTACACGCCCACCAACATCCACAAGATGCGTCGTTTGCGCTGGATCGTTGCTCGTAAGGAATTGCACGACATGTTGGGTCTGTGCTCTTGGTCGGCACCGTGGTACACGTCTCCGAACAAAGAAGACGGCTACATCGGCGACGTTGAAATCGAAAGCAAGATCTATAAGGCTGTGACTGGCATTTCTGCAACTCAAGACGAATTGGACAATGCAGGTCTTCGCGCTTTCGTGCTCGAACGTGCCTACACGATGCGTCAGATGGGAACCGTCAACCTTCGCAAGGATCACGACAAGTATCCCGAATGGCTCTTTGAAGACGCCAAGGGCAAGGAACCCTTCACCAAAGGCACGATTCGCATGGATCGCGCCGACATCGAAAAGAGCTTCGATCTTTTCTATGAAGTGATGGGCTTTGACATCAAGACCGGCGCCCCGACCCAGAAGGTCTACGAAACCTTCGGCTTAAAGGACGTGGCCGCCACGATGAAAAAAGAAGGCTTGATGCCCTAATGTCGGAGAGTTGACCCCATGACCGATATCGTAAAACCCGAAGGCAAGGCCGCCAGACTCGAGCAATTCAAAAGCGATGTTTTGCTTTTGATCGACTTGGTTTCTGCCAAAAGCGACAAGGCCGAATTGATCGCCCAAGACGATCTGAAGAACGCTTTTATCGCCAAAGCGGCCACGGCTACCGCCCCGTTAAAGGACGAATTGGTGGCGCAAATGCAAGCCAGCCCTGACGAATATATGCGCCAGGCAGCGCACGCCAATCCCAATACCGTCCCGATTCGTCCGGTCGCAAAAAAGGGAGAAGTGCAGGAAAACCTTCCGCCCACGACTCGCCAACAACGCAAAGTATTGACGCGCCGCGCGCTTTTGAAAACTTTGATCGGAGCCGAAGCCGTTGCGACAACGCAACCGGCTCAGGCGCAAGAACCTGTCGAAGCACGCGAAATCTCCGAAGAGTACTTCTTCGAAGTGCTCGAAGAGTCGCTCAAAGACACTTACGGCGTGGCACGTTTGGTGAGCTGGGACAAGGTGACCTACTACCACTACAAGCCCCTGCTTTCGGCTTCTTACGCCAGGCTTTTGAGCGCGCAGAACAATCCTGCGGAATTGGTGCGCGACACGGTGCGAGAAAACTCTCGAATCTACCCCAGGCCCATTGCCATCGGGTGTTTCGAGGACATGCCCTTTAACCTGAAGCCCGAAGAAATCGAAACGGTCCTGGAGGTTCTCAACAACGACCCCGACAGTCAAGACATTCGCTTTACGCAGACCTCGATCGGCACGGTGTTTCTGTACTCGAACAAATATCTCGAGGACGACTACGCCGACTATTTGGCCGAATACATCGACGTCGGCATGGACGAAAGCCCCTAAGCGGGCACGTCAAACAAAGCGAATCGTTTTTGAAACGCAAAATATTGGTGAATTGAAATGTTAGAAAAGAAATCCATTCGTTTATTGGGCTCGATCCTTGCAGCAGGATTGGCCGCGGGCTCCCTTTCGGCCGCCCCCGTGTTCGATATGCCTGAAAAAACCGAGTTTTTGGCAACGCTTGGCGTGACCTCCGACAGTTCCGTGACGGCCGGCCCCAAGGACATGAAAGCCGTGCAGCAGGTCTTTAACGAAAAAGTCGAGCAGCACTTTATGACCAAGCACGCGCAAAAAGGTTTGACGTGTGTGACCTGCCACGATCCCAAGAGCATCAATCGCACCGACTGGATGCTCAAAGTCACGGCACCTGCCATTCAAAAGACGTGCCAGGAATGCCATACCGTGCAGGCCTTTGTTTTCTCCAAGACCGACACGCACGACAAGACCGACTGCGTGGGCTGCCATATGCCCAACCTTCCTTCCAAGGATCGTTTTGCAGCAGCGCTGACTTCGACCGACAAGTTTGAAGCCATCCGTCGCTCGCATCTCTACAAAATTAATGTAGACGCCAAGGCAACGACGGTCGTTGCCGGTGAAAAGGGCCCGCGTTATGCCCAAGACGTCGAAGGCTACGGCTTTAACGATTTGCAGTGGAGTTGCGGTCGACCGGCTCCTGCCGACTACACGGTTTGCGAAGATCGCGGCTGCCACAGTCCGTCTACGAGCAAACTCGATCGCGGTCTGATTTATCAGAACCAGCAGGAAATCTATGACGAAGTCGTCAAGGTTCAGCGTCCGATCAAGGCAAGCTTTAAGCGCATTACCCAAGATCTGGAGCGCAT
This sequence comes from Sutterellaceae bacterium, assembly GCA_030531135.1. Taxonomy (GTDB): domain Bacteria; phylum Pseudomonadota; class Gammaproteobacteria; order Burkholderiales; family Burkholderiaceae_F; genus Duodenibacillus. The sequence continues at coordinate 3,896 of JAUNOJ010000098.1, forward strand.
CAAGAAGCTTTTGGAAGTCACGCGTCTGTCTCAGGCCGATCAAACCGACATTCGTTTGTTGGTTGACAAGGCTGCCGACATTGCCGTGATGATCGAAAAAGACGGCAGTTGGGGCATGCATGCTTCCCGCTTTACCAAGGATCGCATTGCTTCTGCCGAAAGCTTCCTGGCCAAGGCCCAGCAAATGATCGATCAGGGCGGATACAAGGCTCAAGCCAAGTAATTTCGGCGAGCTGAAGTATCGGATCCGCTTCGGGCGGGACACTTGCACCGACAGGTAGCGGTGTTTCGCCCTCGATCAGGAGAAACCTATGACGACAAACAATTTCAGTCGCAGATCGCTTTTGGCGGGCGCTGCGGCAAGCCCTCTTGCGCTCGGTTTGACCGGATGCACGTCCGAAAAACCCCAGGGTCGTCGTCCCAAATTTGTCATGGTCTTTGACCAAAACAAATGTGTGGGATGCGGCGAGTGCAAAGAAGGCTGCAACAAAGCCAATCGACTGCCCGAAGGCACGGCGCGCTTGACGCTGCAGCTTTTGGGCGTTGCCCCCGACGGCAGCAACAAAAAGGATCGCCACTATGTGCGCGTATCGTGTCAGCAGTGCGAAAACGCCCCGTGCGTGAAGGTTTGCCCGACGGGTGCTGCACATCGCGATCCCGAAACCGGGATCGTGACCATGAACCCCGATCGTTGCGTCGGCTGCAAATACTGCATTACGGCCTGCCCCTACAACGTGCGTTACATTCGCAAAGACACGTTGGTGGCCGATAACTGCGACTTCTGCTTGCATTCGCGCTTGGTGAAAGGCGAAGAACCCGGTTGCGTCGAAGCCTGCCGCTACGATGCTCTCATCTTTGGCGACTTAAACGAACCCAACAGCTATGTTGCCAAGCTTTTGGATGTGAAGGACACCGTGCGCGTTCGTCCGCACTTGGGCACCAATCCGACGCTGCGCTACATCCCGTTAAAGAAGGAGACGCTATGAATCCCGATGTTGACTTCACAATCGGTCTGACCGAAGGTGTGGCTTGGCCTTGGCCCATTGCCGTCTACCTCTTTTTGGCCGGTATTTCGGGCGGGGCTTTAGCGATTGCCTGCTTGATTCGCTTGTACCGCAAGGAAAAAACAATTACGCCGTTATTTGCTTCAGCCAGCGTCATTGCATTCGTGACGATTGCGCTCGGCATGGTGTGCTTGGTGGCCGACTTGACCAACCCGCTCTTTTTCTGGCGCATTCTGGTGTTCTATAACCCCACAAGCGTCATGAGTTTGGGCGTGATGGCACTTCTTTTCTTCATTCCGACGACGGCAATATTGACGGTGATTTGCTGCCGCAAACTTGTCGTTCGCATTCTGCCGTGGGCTTGGCTTGACGGCTTAATCGGGTTGCTTGAAAAGATTCTGCCGGTTTTCGTTTGGGTGGGACTTGTCTTTGCCGTGACGATTTGCGCTTATACGGGCTTTTTGATCTCGGCTTTGGTGCGCTTCCCCTTGATCAACACGGCCGTGTTGCCGGCGCTTTTTGTGGCTTCCGGACTTTCAGCAGGTGCTGCCGCAAGCAAACTCGTTTCCGTAACAGTTTTCGGTGCCGGTCATCACGATCCGGAACTTGCCATTTTGCACAAAGCAGAATGGCCCGTGATGGCTGCCGAAGCTTTCTGCATCTTCATGATCGTAGTGGCTTTGATCGGCGGCAATGCGTCCGCTCAGTTGGCTGCCAACGCCTTCTTTGAAGGCACTTGGGCAGTGGACTTCTGGGTCGGGACCGTAGCTATCGGTTTTGGCATTCCGCTCGTTCTGGCTTGGGTGAAGGAATCTGCCATGACGTTTTATGCATCGGCCTTGGCGAGCATCGTCGGCATGATGTGTCTGCGTTTGTTCATTCTCTATGCCGGGCAGATGAATCCCGTTTTGTAATCTTCTGGACTCCTTTATGGGTCAGGCGATCGAAGGCCGTTTTGGGGAAACGGCGTCGATCGCCTTTTTTGTGTGTCAGACAAAGAGAGCTTCGAGCGTGACGAGATGTAGCATCGGATCGGTTTGAGCGAGTTCAACGAGAGCGTCGTCAAAGCCCGAGCGAGAGAAAAGGTAGCGATGCACTTTGACCGAGTTTTTGATCGGAAGTGCCTCGCATTTTTTGTCCAACGCTTTGAGATCGGCAAAGCTTGTTTTCAGATGACCGGAATTGCAATCGGCGACAAGCAGATTTTCTTCCTTGCTATCTTGACCGACCAAATCGATGGACGTCTGCTCTTTACACCAGGGACTGAGTCGACGCGGTTTCATCAGCAATGTACCGTCGAAGCGCTTGCGCCAAAGATATTCCCCACAGATGCGCACAAAACCTTCTTTGACAAATCTCGCAAAATCACGGGAAATTTTTTCCGTCACTTTTTCAATCAAGGCGGCGTCTATGTCTTGAGAAAATTCTTCCGTCCCCGGGATCATGAGGCGCAAACCGAGCGCGTTGTCGTTGATTTCGGCAGCGCAAGATTTCCAAAAGGCTGCCTCAGACAATGGCGTCAGTGCCGGCATGACCTGCTTGATCATTCCCTGAAATCTGAACATTTCCAGATGCGTCTGCAAATCGAAAGGAGTGGTGCGACATGACTTCAAAACCTGAGTTTGGGAGTTTCAAAGAAAAAAAGGCGTCTTTCCCTTGCCACACGG
>JAUNOJ010000099.1 GCA_030531135.1 Sutterellaceae bacterium
TTTTGCGGTTGAAAGCGCATCCAAAGGAAGAGCTTTACGCATCTGGCCGAGAGCAGATTACATCATGCCGCCCATGCCGTCCATGCCGCCCATCGGGGGCATAGCGGGCTTGTCTTCGGGGATTTCGGCAACCATGCAATCGGACGTGAGCACCAAACCGGCAACGCTGGCGGCGTTTTGCAAAGCCGTACGCGTAACCTTGGTCGGATCCAACACACCCATGGCAACCATGTCGCCGTATTCGCCCGTCTGAGCGTTGTAACCGAAGTTGCCTTCGCCGTTGGCAACGGTGTTGACAACCACGCTCGGTTCGTCACCGCTGTTGGCTACGATCTGGCGCAACGGTTCTTCCATGGCGCGCAAAACGATCTTGATACCGGCGTTTTGTTCGTCGTTGTCGCCCGTCAAGCCCTTGATGGCCTGCTTGGCGCGGATCAAAGCAACGCCGCCGCCGGCAACGATACCTTCTTCCACAGCTGCGCGGGTGGCATGCAGAGCATCTTCCACGCGAGCCTTCTTTTCCTTCATTTCGACTTCGGTAGCGGCACCGACCTTGACGAGGGCAACGCCGCCGGCCAACTTGGCCACACGTTCCTGAAGCTTTTCACGATCGTAGTCGCTCGTAGCGGCATCGATCTGCTGACGGATGTTCATCACACGACCTTCGATGGCCTGAGCGTCGCCGGCGCCGTCGATGATGGTGGTGTTTTCCTTGGTGACTTCAACGCGCTTGGCCTGACCGAGGTTGTCCAACGTGGCCTTTTCAAGGGTCAAGCCGAGGTCGGAGCTGATCACGGTGCCACCGGTCAAAACGGCGATGTCTTCGAGCATGGCCTTGCGGCGATCGCCGAAGCCAGGAGCCTTAACGGCAACAACCTTCAAGATGCCGCGAATGGAGTTCACAACCAAAGTGGCAAGCGCTTCGCCGTCAACGTCTTCGGCAATGATCAACAACGGGCGGCTGGTTTTGGCAACCTGTTCGAGCACCGGCAACAATTCGCGAATGTTGCTCACCTTCTTGTCGTGCAAGAGAATGAACGGGTTTTCAAGCACGGCGGCCTGACGTTCCGGCGTGTTGATGAAGTACGGAGACAAGTAGCCGCGATCGAACTGCATGCCTTCGACGACTTCGAGTTCGTTATTGAGGCTCTTGCCGTCTTCGATGGTGATGACGCCTTCCTTGCCGACCTTATCCATGGCCTGAGCGAGGATGTCGCCGATTTCCTGATCGGAGTTGGCGGAGATGGCGCCGACCTGAGCAACTTCCTTGCTCGTAGTCGTGGGCTTGGAGATGCCCTTCAAAGCTTCGATGGCAGCGCCCACAGCCTTGTCGATACCGCGCTTGAGATCCATCGGATTCATGCCGGCGGCAACATACTTCATACCTTCGTCAACGATGGCCTGAGCCAAAACGGTAGCGGTGGTCGTACCGTCGCCGGCGTTGTCGTTGGTCTTGGAAGCAACTTCGCGCACCATCTGGGCGCCCATGTTTTCAAACTTGTCCTTGAGGTCGATTTCCTTGGCAACGGAAACGCCGTCCTTGGTCACGAGCGGACCGCCGAAGGAGCGTTCCAACACGACGTTACGACCCTTGGGGCCCAAGGTCACCTTGACAGCGTTGGCCAACACGTTGATGCCGCGCACCATTTTGACGCGAGCGTCATCACCGAAAAGAACTTGCTTAGCAGCCATTTTGAGAATTTCTCCGAAATATTGTTGAATGGATCAAATAAAAACTTGCGAGTCTTGGAATTATTCCAACACGCCCATGATGTCTTCTTCGCGCATCACGAGAAGTTCTTCACCGTCGACCTTGACGGTCTGACCGGCATACTTGCCGAAGAGTACGCGGTCGCCCACCTTGACATCCATGGCGATGAGCTTGCCGGCTTCGTCGCGCTTGCCCGGGCCCACGGCCAACACTTCGCCCTGATCGGGCTTTTCACCGGCCGTATCCGGCAAAACGATACCGCTGGCGGTAGTGCGAACGGCATCAAGACGCTTGACAATCACGCGGTCATGCAACGGACGAATCTGCATTTTTTATTACTCCAAACAGATAAAAACTTTTGGGCTTAAAACGTTTAAGCCGAACATGAAAAAAATTTCCGCACCTTTTGGTTTCGAGCTTTCGGGGAAATACCTCTGAGGTTTGTCCCTGACTCCAAGGTGCCGGCAAAACCCTATATGGGGGCGTATCGACAAATTTCAAGCCCCGAAGGCTTAAACTAACGAAAAAAGTTCATCGTTTTTTAAAGGTGTATGCGTGAATCGATTGAAAATCCTTCAAAATCAAAGGTTTATCTCAATGTTGCTGAGTCTGTGGCTGTTGTCTGCAGGCTCTTTTTCGCATGCACAAGCGCTTCCGACAGACATCAGGGACGCCATATCCGCCTCGGGATTACCCCAGGGATCGATTGCTATTTGGGTAGCGCCCGCCGATAGCAACACCCCTTTGGTGAGTTTGAATGCTCAAAAACCCATGCAACCCGCAAGCGTCATCAAGGTGGTGACGACGGCGGCAGCTTTGGATATGCTCAAGCCTGACTTTTTCTGGAATACCGACTTTACGGTCAAAGCAGCGCCCGATGCCAAGGGTGTGGTACGCGGCATGACGGTGCGCGGCACGGGCGACCCCCATTTGATGATCGAGCGCGTGTGGCTGATCGGTCAAAAATTAAGAAGTCTGGGCGTACGTACGATTGCGGGCAACATCAAACTTGATCGTACGGCTTTCGATACCGAAGAGGTTGATCAGGGAGCGTTTGACGGTGCGGCGACGCGCACCTATAACGTAGGGCCCGACGCTTTGATGGTGAACTTGAAAACCGTCTCCGTTACGTTTCAGCCGGTCAAAGACAACGGCGTCGCCCGTGTGCGCGTCACTCCCGAACTCGACGGCTTGCAATTTTCCGCCACAGTGAAACTTGCAAAGGGCGCGTGCGGTGACTGGAAAAAGAAACTCAAGGTTCAATACGGCAAAAACGGTCGCGTTCGTTTTTTGGGGACTTATCCGACAAGTTGCGGCGAAAAGATGTGGCACATGGCCCAGTACGAAGCCAACGACTATTTCACGCGCGTTTTCAAAAAGGTTTTGAAAAACCACAACATCACTTGGAACGGTAAGGCCGTCGACGGCAAAGCGGGTAAAGACGACTTTCTTCTTTTGCGTGAGTATTCCGAACCCTTGCCCCTGATCGTCAATTGGATCAACAAGTTTTCAAGCAACCCCATGGCGCGACAGCTTTTTTTGACGCTTTCAAGCAAACCGTCGAACAATCCCGAAGAACAGGTTGCCGGCTCTTTGGAAAAAAGCCGAGAAACGGTATCGCACTGGCTTGCGGAGACGGTTGGCGCCGACCCCAAAACCGTTTATATCGACAACGGCTCGGGACTTTCCCGCGACACGACGGTGACGGCGCAAACGTTGGGGCAGGTGCTTTCCTACATGTATCGGTCGTCGGCCATGCCCGAATTTATGGCAAGTTTGCCTGCGGCCGGCTTAGACGGCACGATGAAAAAGCGGCCGTTGGCTATCGGCAGCGCACATGTGAAAACCGGTTTTATCAAAAATGTCCGAACGATTGCGGGGTACGCAACCGATCCGGCCGGCAATCGCTTTTCGGTCGTGGTATTGGTCAATAACAATCCGTTGGACAATGCCAAACAGCTGACGCAAGACGTTCTTGTCTGGGCGGCATCGGGCCGAGCGGCCGAATGGAGGACTCGTCGCGGCCAAAACTTTGTCGGACAAACGATCGACTTGAAGGGAGGGCTCGACAAATGATGATGCAATCGTTGTGGGCCTTGGCGGCTTCGGCTTTTTTCTCCATCATGGGCGCGTGTGTCAAGTTTTGCACGACCGGCCTGGGATCCTTCGAGTTGGTGTTTTATCGCTCGATTTTTGGCGTGATTTTCATTGCGTTTTTTGTCTTGAGCAAAGGACAGACGCTCAAAACCCAACATTTCGGCCATCACATGATCCGTTCGTTTTTGGGTGTGGCTTCCGTTGCCCTGTGGTTTTATGCGCTTTCCAAGATGCAGTTCGGCACCTGCATGACCTTGATCTACACAACCCCTTTGTTTATGGCTTTGAATTTCATTATCTTGGCCAAGGCCCGTGGAGACAAAGCGCCTTGGTTGATGACCTTGGCGATTTTGGCGGGGTTTGCCGGCATCGTTGCCATGCTTAAACCCGGCGTGGATAACGACGCACTGATTCCGGCTTTGATTTGCTTGGCGGTGGCTGTCATCGACTTGGTGAGCTACTGGCAGATGAAACGCATGGGCGACTTGAATGAACCCTCGTGGCGCATCGTGTTCTATTTTTGTGTCTTGGGGATCGTTTTTGCCGCTATCGGCACGATGTTTACAGGGGGCTTTCACATGCCCGACACCTTGGGCATATTCGGACTCTTGGGCATGGGGCTTTGCGCTACGTTAGGTCAAATTTGCACGACCAAGTCCTATGCTTACGGCAATATGTTGCTCTCGAGCTGTTTGGGTTTTTCTGCAATTCCGTTCTCGGCCATCATCGGCGTGCTACTTTTTAACGACACGCTCGATATGGTGTCTTTGATCGGTATGACATTGATTCTTTCTGCCGGCATGACGGCTGCGGTCACGACCAAAAAGATGGAAGCTGAACAAAAAGCAAAGAAAGAAGCACAACTTGCCGGGTAGGCTAGTCGAAAGACTTTCGCTATAAAAACGGGAGGCTTTCACCTCCCGTTTTTTGAGTTCTGTCGGATTACTTTTCGACGTTTGTTTTCAGTGCATCCATAAAACTTGCTTCGGTCAACAATTCCGGCAATACCGTCGTCGTTCCGTCGGGCTTATAAAGCAGGTAAAGCGGCACGCCCGTGCGTCCGAAGCGATTCAAGACTTCGGTAATACGCGCATCGCGATTGGTCCAATCGGCTTCGAAGCGAACGTAGTTCAATTCATTCATCAAAGCTTCCGAAGCACTCGTGCGAATGGCCGTTGCCTTATTGAATTGGCATGTCACGCACCAAGCGGCGGTAAAGTCCACGACGACCGGATGACCTTCGGCAAGGGCTTGAGTGACAGCTTCTTCGCTCCAAGCCTGCCAAGGACCTTCGTTTGTTTGAACAACCTTGCGATCAAAGGTTCCCAAAGCCAGCAGTGCCACGCAAACCAAAGTGACGATGCCGGTGACAACTTTCAAAACCTGAGCTTTTCCACGACCGTATTGTTCACGTCCCACCGCCCACAAGAAGGCGGCAACGGAGCCCGTGGCAAAAATCACGGTCAAAAGCCCGTAGACGCTGACCTGACGGGAAAGTACCCAAATGAGCCAAAGTGTGGCACAGGCCATGGGAACGGCCATCACGCGCTTAAAGGTCACCATCCAAGCACCGGGTTTAGGCAGGAACTTGGTCCATGCCGGAACCAACGTCAAGAGCAACCACGGCAACGACATCCCGAAACCTAAGGCCACGAAAACCAGAAGGCTTTGCATGTCGGATTGCATGACGGCGTAGCCCAACGCCGCACCCATGAATGGCGCGGTACAGGGGCTTGCAACCACCACGGCCAATACACCGGTAAAGAAACTGCCGACGGGGCCTGTTGTGGGAAGCTTCTTTACAGCACGGCTGTCTGCTAAGTGCGAAGCCGCCGTAAATTCAAACAATCCCCAAAGGTTTAAAGACAGAGAGAAGAAAAGCAGTGCCAAGATTGCCACCACCCAAGGCGTTTGCAACTGGAACCCCCAACCGATGGCCCAACCGAGGTGACGCAATACCATCAGGGCACCGGCTAAAAGCGCCATGCTTAAAATCACGCCGCCCGTAAAGGCAAAGCCGTGTGCCGGTAACGATCCCGTGCGACGGGAACCGTCGACCAACTGCAAAATCTTCAAACTTAAAACCGGAAACACGCACGGCATCAGATTGAGGATCAAGCCGCCCAGAAAGGCAAAGACGATCGCCGTACCTTGCGTGAGTTTTTCCACCACGGGGGCAGCCGTTTCAATCACCGGCGCCGGTTTTTCTGGCTCGGGCTCCTGTACCCAGGGAAGCGGGACGCTACCAGCCGTCACAGGAATCTGCGCGCGAATTGCCCAGCCGCCTTTTAAGGGACCGTCGTCGGCAACGATCACGCCGTCAAGCGGGGCAATGGTTTTGTTTTGCGCATTGTCGTCCAGATAGGGCTTGGCTGCCTTGAGATAAAGCGAAGTAGTCTCGCCCTCTCGGTACATTTTGTCCAAGCTCTTGAAGTCGATCATGCCTGCTTCAAACGGGAAGAATTCGACTTTTTTGTCGATTTTGCCCGCCAAGGGAGCAAAGTCCAAGCGGATGCGGTCTTCTTCGATCGTGGCCGTAATATGTTCGCTTGAAACCAATTCCGGAATATTCTTTTTGGTATCTTCAAAAAGTTTGGCTTCGGCAGAAGGTTTGCTTGCCACTTCGATGGGTACGCGGAAGCGTACTTCGGCTTCGCCGGGAATGCAAATGTCTTTGCAAGCCAACCAGGAAACTTTGGCGCGAATCGTTGCGCTTGTTCCGTAGGGCGTGCCCCACGGAATAT
>JAUNOJ010000100.1 GCA_030531135.1 Sutterellaceae bacterium
TTGATGAACGTGCAGTTTGCCGTCAAAAACGCCGTGACCGAAAATCCGATCGTCTATGTGTTGGAAGTCAACCCGCGTGCTTCCCGTACGGTGCCGTTCGTTTCCAAGGCCACGGGCGAACCCTTGGCCAAGATCGCCGCTCGTTGCATGGTGGGTCAGACGCTTGAAAGCCAAAACGTGCGCGTGGAAGTCAAGCCCAGCCACATTTGCGTGAAGGAAGCCGTATTCCCGTTTGCCAAGTTCCTGGGCGTCGACCCGGTGTTGGGACCGGAAATGCGTTCTACCGGCGAAGTGATGGGCGTGGGCAAGACCTTCGGCGAAGCACTCTTCAAGAGCCAGTTGGGTTCCGGTTCCGTTTTGCCCCCGAAGGGCACGGTCTTTATCTCGGTGCGCGACGAAGACAAGCCGCGCGCCATCGTGGTGGCCGCAGAACTCTTGGATGCCGGTTATAACCTGGTGGCAACTCGCGGTACGGCAGCGGTCTTTAGCAAGGCGGGGCTCGACTGTAAGATGGTCAACAAGGTTTCCGACGGTCGTCCCAACGTGCTCGACAAGATCAAGAACCACGAAATTCAGCTCGTGATTACGACGAGCAACGAATCTCGCGGCGAAATTTCCGACGCACGCGACATCCGTATGGCAGCTTTGGCCAATCGCGTCACTTACTACACGACGATTGCCGGGGGGCGCGCCGCCGTCGAAGGTATCAAGCATCTCAAGGAAGCTCAGGTCTACTCCTTGCAAGAGATGTATGCCTCTCGCTCGTAACCGAGTGTGAGAAAGGTAGCGAGTCCGGTGTCGGACTCGCTACAATACGCCCTAAACCAGTTTTTTGAGTCCGCTCCTGAAAAAGCCTAATTTTTTCGGGACGGCTTTTTGTTTTCTTATTAAGTTGAAAAACCAAGATGGATAAGCGAATTCCCATTACCGTAGCCGGTGCCGAAAAATTGCGCATGGAACTCGATGAACTCAAGCGCGTCAAGCGTCCGGCCGTGGTTCAGGCCATTGCCGAAGCCCGAGAAAAGGGCGACTTGTCGGAAAATGCCGAATACGATGCCGCCAAGGAAATGCAGGGCCATATCGAAGGCCGTATTGCCGAATTGGAAGGCAAGATGGGCGTTTTGCAGATCATCGATCCCGCTTCGCTCAAAAACCAGGTGGGCGATAGAATCGTGTTCGGCGCTACTGTCGAATTGGAAGACGAAGACGGTCAAGCCCGCACCTATCAGCTCGTGGGGGACGACGAGGCCGATATCAAGCAAAACCGCATCTCTATTTCTAGCCCCTTGGCTCGCAGCCTGATCGGCAAGTTCGAAGGCGACGAAGTTACGTGCCCGGCTCCCAAGGGCTTGGTGCACTACGTGATCGTGTCGGTGGACTACATCTAACCGAAATTTTCGGTCGAACAAATAAGGCTGATCGTGTCGGCGCCTGCGGGCGTCTGGGCGATCGGCCTTTTTGTTGTGCCAATAGAACAAAACCCGACTATTGTTCGGGACGAATAAAGAGGTTAATGCGATCCTTTTCAAGCAAAGCCGGCGGATTGACACCCTTGGGACCCTTCATGGCTTTGATGTAGCTAAAGGTATATGGCGGCATATTCGGAGCCATCCGGAAAAAGACGGCCGCCCAGTCGATAGCTTGCTTGGTACCGCCGATCGTATACATGCCGGTATCGCTTTCCGGGAAGAAGCGGTAGGCCGAAAACGAAGGGCCGAAGAGCGGGTTGGTTAAGCTCGGCGTTTGCGCAGTGTCGCGGTAGCGCTTCTTGTTACCCCAGACAACGACGGCGCAACGTTCGTCGTCGGTTTGTGTGCCGGTCCAGGCGGCACAGCCGAGCGACTCGTCTTTGAGTTCGATCACGATTCGATAGTCCAGAATCTGTCGATCGCCCGAAATCGGCCAAGCAAAGACTTGGGAGTCGGGAAATTGCTCTTGCATTGCTTTTTTCACGACCGTCGCAAAGTTTTCGACAAATAACGTACGAGCCTCGCCGCGATCGGGCGCTTTGTCGGCAGGATAGTAACCGAAGAGTCCTAAACGCGCTTCGTGAGGCGTGCCTTTGTTGAGCCAATCGAAGAGTGCAAACCCCAAACCGATGAAGGTCGCGTGCGTCCAGTTGGTCGTGCCGGGTAAAACGCCGGTGACGCCTGCCGAGTGGATCGCATCCGACCATAGCCAAGTGCCGACGGCAAGAGAATCCGTCAGTATGGAGCCGTCGGAGGCGGTCACAACGTCAAAGTCTTTGGGCGCACGCTGGTCCTGAATGTCGCCGAAGCCGAACATCTTGGTGATGTTGCGTGCTCGACTCCAGTCATTCTGGTATTCCCGCTCATGGTGCAGACCGCTGTGGCGGTTGGAGGCCGCACAACCGGACAAGAGCGCGGCGGCGCAGATGCTTAACAAACAAATGGAAAGATTTTTCACCCCAGTCGATCCTTTTTGGTTAACATCAAAAGAACTTTTCCGCAAATTCTAACGAAAAGAAGACGGATGCTGTAGGCGAAGCCAATTTGCTGTTTGTGCCGGCGTTAGACTTCCTGTACTTGATGGGAGCGATCGAATTCGAGCCCCAAAGGATGTGTTTGCGTACGTAGGGCCGAAGGTCAAAGAAAGGAAAAGAACCAAAAGAAAAAGCCGAACGTCGTAGAGGACGTTCGGCTTGTCTGAGAACAACGGAGGGGCTATTTCTCCGAAACGCGCATGGAAGCGGGGAAAATGAGCGTAAAGGTCGAACCCTTGCCCAGATCGCTTTCCACCGTCATACGCGCATTGTGGTGCAGCAGCACGTGCTTGACGATGGCCAGCCCCAAGCCGGTGCCGCCCGTGTCGCGCGAGCGCGATTTGTCTACGCGATAAAAACGCTCGGTCAGGCGCGGAATGTGCTTGGGATCGATGCCGATGCCGTTGTCTTTGACGCTCACGGCAATCGAATCGTCGTCTCGAACACGGCACTGTACTTCGATGGTGCCGCCTTCTGGCGTATAGCGAAGTGCGTTGGTCATGAGATTGACGACGGCACTTTGAATTTCGTCGCCGAAGCCCTTGACCGTGATCGGTATTGTGGAGCAATTGACGGTGTGGGTGCCTTGAGCCATCACGCGAATTTCTTCGGCAATGCTGGTGACCATGTTGGACAACGAGAACGTTTCGGCCACCTTGTTGCTGCTGCCGATTTCAAGACGAGACAGGGTCAGCAGGTCGTTGACGATGCGTTGCATGCGTTGCGTTTGATCGCGCATGAGTTTCATGTGCTCGGTTTTCAAAACTGCGGTCTTGGCTTCGGGGCCGTCGTCCAAACCTTGCACGGCCATATCCAAAAAGCCCGATAAAACCGTCAAGGGCGTTCTCAATTCGTGCGAAACGTTGGCCACGAAGTCGCGGCGCGTGTTGTCGAGGCGCTCCTGCTCGGTGATGTCGCGCACGATGATCAGCGCATTTTTCTTATCGGCCACCACGACGCTTAACTCGTAAACGAGGCCGGTTTCTTCACGACGCCAAATAAAAGGTTCTTCAAAATGCCCTGCCTTCAGATACGAAAGCAGAAGGGGATCGTGAATGAAAGCAAAGATGTGGCGTCCCACGTCGTCTTCTTCGCCGGGAATGCCGAAAATTTTCGAGGCGTTTTGATTGCACCAGGAAAATGCCCAGTCGTTTTTCACTAGAACAATGCCTTCGGGCAGAGCCGTTAAGGTTTTGCGATAACGCGCTTCTCTGTCGGAAAGACGCTTGGTATTTTTTTCAAACGCTTTGCGACTTTTGCCCAAACGGTAAAAGATTTCCGTCCAAAGCGCGGATCGAATCTGAGGAATGGTTTTTTCTTCGGGAGCTTCGAGCCACTGCGCAAGGTAGGAAATGTAGTTGAGGTGAATGATCACTTCGAGCAAAAGTCCGACGATCATCGCCACCATCCCGTAGGTCGGCGTCCAAATGCCGGCGATGGCCAAAGACACGCAGCAAAGAATGATGAGCCTGAAAATGATCGGTCCCAAAAGACGAAGGCGTTTGCTAAACATCGGCACCTCTTGTGTCGGGTTATGCGGCCGAAGGCAAAACGGCGGCGCGATAGCCGATACCGCGCACGGTTTCGACCATGTCGGCGGCGTCCGACCCCGCCAATTGTTTTCTCAGACGCAGAATGTGGACGTCAATCGTGCGCTCGTCAAAGCTGCCGCCGTCGTCCCAGACGCGTTCCAACAGTTGCGAGCGCGAGTAAACGCGCCCGGGGTTGCTTGCCAACACCAAAAGCATCTTGAATTCGATTAGGCCCAGTTTGAGTTCCTGACCGTTGACTTTGGCAGAAAAACGCGCTTCGTTCATCACCAGGGGGCCGCAAACGACGTTTTTCTCCGCTTCGTTCGAGCCGCGGCGCAACACCGCGCGCATGCGCGCAATCAGTTCGCGCGGCGAAAACGGTTTGACAACGTAGTCGTCGGCGCCGCAATCCAAACCGGCGACTTTATCGCTTTCGGTGCCGCGCGCCGTGAGCATGATGACGGGAATGCCCGAGAGGCGTTCGTCGTGCTTGAGGTTGTCGAGCCACTGCAAGCCCGAAAGATCGGGCAACATCCAGTCCAAAAGAATCAGGTGCACCTTTTGGCTTTCCAAAAGGGTACGCGCTTCTTTCACCGAGCCCGCACGCAACACAGTGTAGCCCGAAGATTCGCATGCAAAACCGATCAATTCGCGAATGGCCGGTTCGTCTTCAACAACAAGAATGGTCTCTGCCATGGTCAAAAGTTTAAAAAAGTTGAGTCGACAGTATTGTGTGAAAAATCCATGTCGAAATTATGACGAAACAATGACAATTCGATGACAAAAAGCGCCGTGCAATCGACCGAAAATGCAATGCGAGGATGCATCGCAGCCGATCTGTTTCAAAAAATGTTTGTTTCAAAGCAAACTTTTGCCACTTTGTTTGCAATGATTTTGTGGCCTAAAAGCGCCTTGAAAATGCCTCGAAACCTCAAAAGTCCCTAGAAAATCGGGGATGTTTACACTTTTCCGAATGTTGATATTTCTCAAAGTCCCTAGGGTTATTACTATCTGACACCGTTGCATTGAACAGACTAAATTAGGCCTTAAGCGAATTGAAACAAAAAATTTCAATCGATTCAGAGACTGTGGTTTCAGTCGGCGGAAGTAACAATCGGCAGGCATAACCCCACGTTCTCCCATAATGTCAATGCAATAGGAGTAGAGCAATGGCTGAAAACAAGAAATCCCTCATGGGTTTGCCGACACAAATGCTCATCGGTTTGGTCCTAGGTGTGGTCGTAGGTATGTTTACCTCGGCCGAATTCGCTCAGACGTGGTTTAGACCCTTGGGCGATTTGTTCATCCGATTGATCCGTATGGTGGTTGTGCCCTTGGTGTTTGCAACCTTGGTCGCCGGTGCCGCCGGTATTTCCGACGTGGGTAAGCTCGGTCGCGTGGCCGTCAAGACCCTCGTTTTGTTTATGGCAACCTCGGCCATCGCCGTGGCGATGGGCTTGATCGTTGCCAACATCGTCGATCCGGGCGTGGGCGTGACGCTTTCGACCGAAGGCTTGAAGGCCGCTCAGGTCAATGCACCGAGTTTTGTGAAGACGTTGCTTGAAATCGTTCCGATCAATCCGATGGAATCCTTTGCCAAGGCAAGCATTCTTCAGATCATCTTCTTTGCCATCATGTTCGGCTTCTGCTTGAACTGGATGGGAGAAAAGGGTAAGCCCGTTTACGAATTCTTCGACATCATCGGCAAGTTGATGATTCGCATGACGCACGTCGTCATGAAGTTCGCTCCCATCGGCGTGTTCGGTTTGATGGCCGCCGTCGTTGCTCAGTACGGTATCGCCGTTTTGCTGCCGTTGATGAAGTTGATCCTGGCTTCCTTCATCGCCACCAGCTTGCTCGTGATCCTCATCTATGTGCCTTGGGTCAAGTTCGGTATCGGCATTCCTCTCGGTACGTACTTCAAGGGCATTTTCGAACCCTGGTTGATCGCCTTTACGACCTGCTCGTCTGCCGCTGCCATGGCCGCCAACTTGGTTGCCTCCCGCAAGCTCGGCGCTTCCAACGCCATCGCCAGTTTCGCAGTGCCTCTGGGTAACACCATCAATATGAACGGTACGGCCGTTTACATGGGTGTGACCGCCATCTTCGCCGCTCAGATCTACGGTATCGACTTGTCGATCACCGACCAGGTCATCGTGGTGTTGACCGGTGTCTTGGCCGCTATCGGTACGGCCGGTGTTCCGGGGGCCGGTTTGATTATGTCGACCTTGGTCTTTACGCAGATCGGTTTGCCGCTTGAAGTCGTGGCATTGATCGCCGGCGTCGACCGTATTCTCGACATGATCCGTACGTCCATTAACGTGGTGGGCGACTCCACGACCGCTTTGGCCGTTTCCAAGATGGAAGGCGAACTCGGTAAGGAACCGTTCGACGAAAACGCCGTGTAAGGCAAAGCTTTCGTCAAAGGTGCGGTCCGCTTCGATGAGCATCCCGAACTCCCAACCAACTAGATACCTAAAAACGGTAGACAGTTTTCGGGAGTTT
>JAUNOJ010000101.1 GCA_030531135.1 Sutterellaceae bacterium
TAAGCGCAACCGGAAAGGGTGGCAATACCAACAAGCGCACAAGCCAGGCAGGTTAACTTCTTAATCATTTTTTTGTTCATCCTTGGTAGAAAGAGAATCGGGGAGGTTGGACAGAGCATCCAAACCCTTTTGCCATAAGATCTGAAGAATCGTCAGTGCCGGGCCTTTGGGCGTGACCGAGCCGTTTTCCCATTTGATCGCAGTGCTTCGAGAAACACCGAGAACTTGGGCAAACTTTTCACGCGTCAACCCCAAGCGCTTGCGAAGCGTGCTCACTGCTTCTTGGTCAAAGACCTTGGGCAGTTCGGCTTGTTGTCGCTGAGCGGCCAGGTTGTACTGAACGCTGTCGGCCATATCATTGATCATGTCTTGCTTTTCCCAATCGGCAACCTTTAAGGCAAAGCTTCGGTACTCGGGCTTCATCAGCTCAAAGACATCGGCGCCGAGCTTTTGAAGCACGCACAGAGCAATGCAGACTGACGGCGGAACCTTTTCGCCTTCC
Source organism: Sutterellaceae bacterium (assembly GCA_030531135.1). Classification (GTDB taxonomy): domain Bacteria; phylum Pseudomonadota; class Gammaproteobacteria; order Burkholderiales; family Burkholderiaceae_F; genus Duodenibacillus. The sequence goes on from JAUNOJ010000101.1 coordinate 503, forward strand.
GTTTCCCAGCGCAAAACGGTCTTGGGAGAGACCATCAAAAGTTCTCCTAAAGCGTCTTGAGTGAGATTGAGCGAAGCGCGTACACGAGCCACGTCGTTTGGCGTGTATTCGGGCCAGCGCAGTTCACCGTTCAAAAAGTTCCTAAACATGTAATGAAATCTGGTAAGGCGACCGTCGGCAAAACTTTTATCGGCCTGCCGATCAGACATTTTCTTCAAAGTCGTAAATTCGGACACTCGCATTTGCAATTTCTTTTTCTCGCAAGGATGCTTAATGATGCCTCGAAATGTCTCGAATATGGGTAAATTTTACCCAAAAGTCGGTTAAAAGTCCAATAATATGACTATATAGGGTAAAAATTACCCACTCTAAAGACGGGTACTGTCCTTGAATGCCTCTGCAACCTTCGTAATGAAGTTTGGTTGTCGTGCGGCACCGTAACTGTCAGAGTGAATTTTCTTGTTTAGCTCGCGCAGATCGCACTTCTTGCTTTCTTGCCAGCGGGGCGCAAAGGCCCTTTGCCCAAAAATCCCAATATCCGCGATTTCGCTTATTTGAGGGATAAACCTATGGCAAATTTTGAACAGCCCGATGCCGACAACGGCAGTCTTGACCGTGGTTTCGGTTTGGGCGCACTGGTGACTACGGGTGTCGTTTCCGGCATCGCCGCCTTTAGCGCTTCGTTACTTTACTTTCACTACTTCCCGCAAGTGCAAGACCGTCCGGCACCGATTGCCGTTGTCGATATGGTCAAGCTCGGCCTGGCCGTGACCAAGGTCAGCGGCCAAGGGGATACGGGTGCCTTTGTCAACGCGGGGCGCGCTATCGCCATGCTCAAAGAATATGGCTACATCGTGCTCGATAGTCGTATGGTGATCGCCGCACCCGACGAATACGTCAAGAATCCGTCGGATTTGGTGCCCGGCGCCCCCGACGAAGTGGAACTGACAGGTGGCTATGTTCCGCCCAACTTGTTAGAAGGCACGCCCAATGGCACGCTTCGTTGATCGTCTCAAGGCCAAGTGGCGCGTTTGGGCAAAGCCCTTGTTGACGGCCACACCCAAAGAGCGCTTTCACTGGTTCGTTTACACCTTGGCCTTTGGCGCCTTGGCCGTGAGTGCCGAAGTTTGGGTATACGACAACTACCGTATTGCTTGGGATCGTCAAACGTTGCGTTGTTTGGACGCAAGTTTTTTGCTTGTTGACTTAAAAGACAAGGAACTTGTCAAAGACAAGATTTACGCCTACGAGTCTCGGCAAGCAGCGCCCGTCATTAAAAACGGCGAACTGGTTGGCAAATACTTGCGCGGCGTGCCGGGCGATACGGTGGAAATTCGTCACGACAACGGCGTTTACATCAACGGCCAAAAGATTGCCCAGGGGATGCCGCACTTGCGCGGCATGACCGAAGAACAAGCCCAGAAGTTCTATGGCAAGCGCGTCTTGAAGGATAACGAATACTGGATGATGGGCACCAAGTATCTGTCTTTTGACTCCCGTTATTGGGGGCCGATTCACAAAGAACAAATCGTAGCGAGGGCCTATGCACTCTTTTAATCGTTCCATGATTGCTTCGGCAATCCTGGTGTCGCTCGCCTCGGGCGTTTGCGCCCAGTCCATGTTTAAGGACGCACCATCCATTTCATCCTCCGGCGGGGCATCCATTGCCGATAAGCCGACAGCTCCCAAGACCGATGGCGGCGTTAGAGGAACGGCACCCGTGCACGAGTTTGAGAAGTTGCCCGACGGCAGCCTTCTTTTGCGCTCCAAAATTCACCGTGGCGCAGTGACAACGGAAATCCGTATGCCGCAAGTCACGCCGCAGGTGCAATTCAACGGCCCGGCAGGCGTGAGCGAAAACGGCAATCCGATGACGGTGAAAGATCGCCGCAATCGTCAGATGGTGCACGCCATTGTCTACAACGGTTTGAAGGCCAACGGGTATGACTTCAAAGAGCACCAAAAGAAGATGAAGGGCGTTAAAACCCAAGTGGACGAGTGGCGCGAAAAGACCGAAGCAACGCGCCGGGAGATCGCCAAAAACGGGCCGATCACGACCAAAAACTTCATCATTCCCGGCTCGACCCCTGAAATCAGCAATAAGCTCAACAACCCGGAAGTGGGCGTGCGTATGGAAAACGGCAAGCGCGTCTATTACTTGAACGGCGAGCGTATTGACCCGAATGGCAAACCCGTCAAGCAGGCTCGCCCTCAAGCACGCCCCACGACGACCGAGAAAACGCGCGTCAAGGCATCCAAGCGCCGTATGAGTACGGACGAAACGCCTGAGCAAACCAAGGACGGCAAAAATAAGCCTTTAGAGATCGAACACACCAAGGCCGTTTCTCGTCAGGCGCCGACCAAGGCGTTTGAGGTGCCGCCCGAAGAAGATTTGCGTCGCAATCCGATTGAAACGGTCATTGCCCCGAACTCAATGCCTGATGTCAACGACGTGCAGCGCCAGCTCCACGAAATGTTCCCGGATATGCGAAAGAACGCTCCAACGTTACCAACGAATGCTGCACCCGCAAAGAAAGGGCAAAAGACAAGTAGAGCAGTCACTCCGAACGTTGAGCCGCTTGCTCAAGCGGATATCGATTCCCAATGTAACGATACGGTACGTTACGGTTTTTCGGTTGAGCGCTTGGTGAGCATCGTTTTGGGTGTGACTTCAGCGCACGCTGCCGACAACGCACCATATTCGACCGATCCGAACAACAAGCCCGAAGGCAACGTCTTTTGGAACGGTAAGTTTTGGGAAAATGTCAACGTCAAGCCTTACGACTTTGAGTCTCTAAAGGGCTTTGGCGATATCGTTGACGAAATCTCCAAAGGCACCAAGGCGTTGCAAAACCGCATGATCGGTGAGGGCAATCTTGTCACGAACAAAGACAAGAAAGACAAGGCTGAAGTAGCGCCGGAAGTTACTCTGCCGACCTATATGGACTCGGCCACGGGAAAGTGGTTTGACCCCACTGAGTTTGCTGCCGATGTGGTCAATCGCACCAAGAGCTTGACGCCCGAACAGTTCGATGACGACGTGGGCGCCATCGTCAATTCTCTGACGGAAGATCAAGGCCCCAAGGCCATGATTTCGTCACTGGAAGCGATTCTGGACGCCAACCCTGAAATCTTTAACGCAGTGCCCGATGCCGACTTGCAACTTCAGCGTTTGAAGGGAAAACTGGCTTTGGTGCCTGAAAATCCCAAGGGCGAGCAGACTTTCATCTTTGTGTCTTACTCGCTCACCGATGAAGTGCTCAAGGACATCATGCAACGTCACAAGAACCGTAAGGACGTGACAGTGGTCATGCGCGGTGTGCCCAAAGGCACGAAGTTGCCCGACGGCATGAAGCGTATCCAAGAACTTGCTTCAAGCGTCGATCCGGCAGTACCTGTGGTCATTGATCCGGGGCTTTTCAGAACCTACGGCATCAAGCAGGTTCCGGCGGTTGTTCGTGCAGGTCGCGAGCCGTCTAAGGCCGAAATGAACCCCAACCGCGAAAACGGTCGCAAGTATGCCCGCATGGTCGCCAAGGTCACGGGGCTACATAACGATCAATGGTTGATGGAAAAAATCGAAGCGGGCGAAAAGGGCGACTTGGGTATTCAGGGCGAAGCCCGCGAAATTTCCGAACCCGACATGATTGAGGAAATGAAAAAGCGTGCGGCCATGATCGACTGGGAAAAGAAAAAGCAAGCAGCAATCAAGCGCTTCTGGAAAAACCAAAAGTTTAACGTTCTGCCCACGGCAGCCGAAGATCGTCTGCGTGAAATCGACCCGACGATTTTGGTCGATAAGAATTTCAACGACTTGGCAGGTCGCCCGATCCGCAAGGCCGGGGATCGCGTCAATCCGTTGCAGATTCGCCCCTTTACGCAAACGATTTTGGTCTTTAACCCGCTGTCCAAGGACGAAATGGAGCGTGTCGAGGCTTTTCGGCAGGCACACAAGGCGTCGGGCTTGCCCGCACCTGTTCTGATCGCAACCCAGATGGCTAAAGAAAGCGGTTGGGACGGCTACAAAGATTTAACGGATCGTTTGGATTCCCACGTCTTTATGATGACGCCCGAAATCGAATATCAGTGGCGCATTGAGAAAACGCCGACGGTTGTGACGGCAGATAACAGACGACACATTTTCCTTGTCAAAGAACTCGGGCCTACGCCCGAGCAAAAGAAGCGCCAAGAGGAGGGCCGATAATGCTGTCAAACAAACTCAAACGCATCGGGCTGGTATTGGCTTCAACCCTATGCTTGGCAACTTCAACCTTTGCTCAGGACGCAGGAGGCGGTACGACAGGGGGATTGGGTGATACGGGAGCAAGTACCGACGGCCAAACCCAAGAAGGCGGCCCCGGTTGTCAAGACGCCAAGGCGCTCGGCGGAAAGTTGATTACAGGCGTGTGCTGGGACTGCGTATTTCCCATCCTTGTTTCCAACGTTCCGATTGGCGACGGGGATAAGGTTCCACCCGGTGTTGAGGAGTACAACAAGCTCGGCACCTGTATGTGCTATGACAATCTCGGTGTGCCGACGTTCGGTTTCCGATTGTCGATGTGGGAGCCTGCCCGAATGGTTGAGTTGCAACGCCAAAGCGGTTGTTCGTCCGTTTTGGGCGGGATTCGCTTTCCGTTTAATAAGCTCAACCAAGGCAAGCAACAGCGCTTAAGTGAAGAACCGATTACGGGAACGGATGGCAAGTCGTTTCGTCACTATCACTTCTATACGTTCCCGCTGATGTACATGATGAATATGTGGGTGCCGAATCGCTGCAATCCGGGCGGGTTTATGGACTTGGACATCATGTACCTGTCGGAAATCGACCCAACGTGGTCTAACGACGAGATTGCATTTTTTACGCACCCCGAAGCGGCCTTGATCGCCTCACCCTTGGGGCCGATTGCCTGCATTCCGGATGTATTTGGGGCAAATATCGGCAAACCCATTAAGGAGCTGTATTGGTGTGCCGGAAGTTGGGGCGTGATTTATCCGACTTCGGGTAACGTCCTGCGTGCGGAAGGAACGCTCAAGTCAACGAGCTTGATGTCTACGCGCGTTTTGTATGCCTTGCACAGGCGCGGGTTGGAGTATCGCAGCATTGGAGAGGATGCGATGTGCGGCGGGCAACTTTCAACGTACTTGCCCAAGCATCAGTATCGCTTTCAAGTCTTTCATCCGATTGCAGAGACTGATGATAACCACGTGATCGGTGAAATGACCTTCACTTGGGGACTGGGACGTACCATTCCGGCAGTGGGCGAAGATCCCGTTTACATCATCTGGCGTTGGCTCGATTGCTGCAATACCAACGCTTAAATATTCGCTAACATTGTCCGTCGGGAGTGCGTTTTGCTCCTGACGGTCATTTTCTTTCAGTGGGAGGTTTCTTTTGAAACGCGAAATTGTTGCCGCACTCGGCTTGGTGAGCCAAACTCCGATTGAGCATCTTCGTGTCTTTATGGATCAGGATAAGCCGCAAGATACGGCAGCCTTTATCACGGGGATGCGCAACGAGTGCATGGCAATTTGCTCGGACTTTGCGCCTTACGCATCCAAAGTCCTGCTCCCATTGAGATTGATCGGCGAGGTCGGCGGCCTCATCCGCGATGACGGTTTGACACCGACAGATTTGCAAAGGGAAAAGGCCGAAGAAACGGTATGTTATTGCCACTGTTCGAGCATCTTGAGTGCGTGGGCACTCAAAAACACTGTGTGTGCCTATCGGCCGCGAGAATTGCATGGTTTTATTGAAAACGACTGGTGGCGCGACTACACCACGGACTTTGTGATCGAGCAGTTTAAGCCCTGGTCGGTCTTTTTCACTCTGGAAGGGGTGGCTCACCCCAAGGGCAAAGAAGCTATTTTCGGCGGGATGTATGCGGGTTTCACTGTCACGAACGGTCGTTTGAAACTCTATTGCCAGCACGCATTAAAGGGAAAGCTCCCTCATTTCATGCTCTACCACGAGTTTGACATGACCAAGGGGCAGACTTTGGGGCAGGT
>JAUNOJ010000102.1 GCA_030531135.1 Sutterellaceae bacterium
ACTGGCTCGAATCTCGTCGGCCATTGCCGTGATCACCGCTCAGATCACGCCCGTCCCCACCCTGATCTTTGACGAAGTCGACAGCGGTATCGGTGGAGCCGTCGCCGAAGTGGTCGGCCGTTTATTGCGCCGCTTAGGCCAAACGCGACAGGTTCTGTGCGTCACCCACTTGCCGCAAGTAGCGGCATGCGCCAATCAACAGTGGCTGGTGCACAAACACACCGAAGACGGCGTGACCACGAGCACCTTGACACCGTTGACTGAAGAAGAACGCGTAGGCGAAATCGCCCGCATGATGGGCGGTCGAGTGATTACCGACGCGACGCTCAAAACGGCAGGCGAATTGATTGAAAGCGCGAAAAAAGCCGACGAGTAACGCTCCCGCTCCGAAATTTACGCCCATAATAGAAGCGAGCGGGACACAGTGCCCCGTCTTTTCGGAGAGAGAAAATGCAACTGCAAAAACTATTTGTGATTGCCGCCTCGATCGCAGCAATCGGCTCGGCATGCGCCGCCGACTATACTGTCAAACCCAAGGTGACTTCTTTGCAAAGCGCGCCGCAAAAGGTGCTTTTGGTCGGCAACTCCTTCATGTACTACAACTGCGGTGTGAACGGTTATCTGTCGGGATTCACCAAAGCCAAAGGAACCAAACTTTCAGCTACGATGGCAACAATCGGCGGCGCCGGGCTCGACTGGCACGACGTCAAGAGCTACTTGCGTCCGAACGCTTTGAGCAGTTATTCGACCTTGAACGACGGCTCCAACAAGCTCATCTTCCACAAGTATCCGGACGGCAAAATTTTCGATGCCGTGATCATGCAAGACAACAGCCAAGGCCCGATTCATCCCGAGCTCAAAAAGTTCTTTGAAAAGTACGCTGCGATTCATGCCAAAGACGTGCGCGCAACGGGGGCAGAACCTCTGTTCATGATGACCTGGGCATACGCCGGGCGCCCGGAAATGACACAGCAGTTGGCCGATGCCACCACGACGGTTGCCAACGCCAACAACGCCATGGTCGTGCCGGTCGGTTTGGCCTTTGCCGAATCGTTGCGCTTACGTCCCGACATCAAGATGACCGTTGCCGACAATCGTCATCCGACAGCGGCCGGCACCTATTTGGAAGCCGCCGTGCTCTACGCCACCTTGACGAAGACGTCTCCGGAAGGCGCAGACTTCTTGGGCGGCTGCGAAAAGCCCTTGCCGGAAAAGGACGCCAAGTTCCTGCAGTCCGTTGCATGGAAGACCGTCAAGGCATTCTTCGGTTGGTAAATCTTCGTCTCTCCCAACGAAAAAAGCTCCGTCCCTCATCGGGTTTCGGAGCTTTTTCTTTGACTGTCTCAGACTGAGCGATTAGTCGTTGACCACCTTCACGGAAGGCATGATGCGGCTCATGTCCTTGGCAACCTGAGCAATCGTTGCGGCAGCCTTCAAGGCGATTTCGCGATAGATCTTGGCAACGGCACCGTCGGGATCTGCCGCCACTGTGGGCTTGCCGCTGTCGGCCTGTTCGCGAATCTTGGTATCAAGCGGCAACTGGCCCAACACCGGCACCTTGTACTGTTCGCTCATGCGACGTGCGCCGCCTTCGCCGAAGATATGTTCCATGTGGCCGCACTCGGGGCAAACATACAAAGCCATGTTTTCAACAATACCCAACACCGGTACGTTGACCTTTTCAAACATGCGAAGACCCTTCTTGGCATCCAAAAGGGCGATGTCTTGCGGCGTGGTGACCACAACGGCACCGGTCACGGGCACGGTCTGAGACAGCGTCAACTGAATGTCACCCGTTCCCGGAGGCATGTCGATCACCAAGTAGTCGAGATTGTCCCAAGCCGTTTGGTTCAACAACTGCGTCAAGGCTTGCGTCACCAAGGGACCGCGCCAAATCATAGGCTCGTCCGGATCGATCATAAAACCCACGGAGTTGATCTGAAGCCCCAGGCTTTCGATCGGATCCATATTCACGCCGTCGGCGCTCGTGGGACGGCCCGATGCGCCCAACATCGTGGGCTGAGAAGGACCGTAAATGTCGGCGTCGAGCATACCGACGCGAGCACCTTCGGCTGCCAACGCCAAGGCCAAGTTGGCAGATACCGTGGACTTGCCCACGCCGCCCTTGCCGGAACTCACGGCAATGATGTTTTTCACATTGGCCAGCGTCTTTAAAGTGCGCTGAACGCGATGTGCGGTGATTTCGCCCGAAACGGTCACGAGCACCGTCTTTGCACCGGCCTCGGTCAAAGCCTTCTTGACGCGTTCTTGAATTTCACCTGCGACAGACTTGCAGGGGTAGCCCGGCGCAACGGTTAAAGCCACCGTATCGCCTTCACAGACGATATTTTTAATGGCCTTGAAGTTGGATAACGGAAGATTGCATACCGGGTCTAACACGGCACCCGCAATGGCGGCGACTTGATCGTTGGTCATTTCTCTGGGTTCTTTTACGTTTGTTTGTACTCATTCTGTCGCCAAAAATACCGAACGACAGCTCTCGAAAAAGACTCGCCGAAACTGAAAAGCTTTCAAACGAGTAAAATAAGAGTTTACGCCCAAATCAACCCTAATCCCCATAGGGGTATTCGAAAAGACGGGTTAATCGGCGCAATCGAATGTTTTTTAACCATTTTCACGAATACTTTCGCAATGACGACTACCAAACGCAATTTGTTTGTCACGACGGCACTTCCCTATGCCAACGGCGCATTTCATATCGGCCACATCATGGAATACATCCAGGCCGACATCTGGGTTCGTCATGAGCGAATGTGCGGCAACACCGTGCATTTCGTCGGTGCCGACGACGCACACGGCGCTCCGATTATGATTGCCGCCCAGAAAAAAGGCATCACGCCGCAGCAGTTCGTTGCCGAAATCGCCGCCGGCCGCAAGCAGTACTTGGACGGCTTTCATATCGAATTTGACCACTGGCACTGCACCGACAGCCCGGAAAATACCGAACTGTCGCAGGACATCTATCGTCGCTTGAAGGACGCGGGGCTTATCTACACCAAGGATATCGAGCAGTTCTACGACACGGCAAAGGGCATGTTCTTGGCCGACCGCTACATCAAGGGTACGTGCCCGAAGTGCCATGCCGAAGATCAGTACGGCGACTCCTGCGAAAAGTGCGGCGCCGTGTATGCTCCGACCGATTTGATCAATCCCAAGAGCGCCTTGTCGGGCACCACGCCCGTGATGAAGACGTCGACTCACTACTTCTTCAAGCTTTCCGATCCGAAGGCTCAGAAGTTCTTGGCCGATTGGACCTTGGGCAACGGTAAAGACGGCACCCCGCGCGTTCAGGCCGAAGTGTTGGCCAAAGACGAAGAATGGCTTGGCGAAGGCAACTTGGCCGACTGGGACATTTCGCGCGATGCGCCCTATTTCGGCATCGAAATTCCGGATGCGCCGGGCAAGTACTTCTATGTGTGGTTGGACGCCCCCGTAGGATACTTGGCAAGCTTTAAGGCCTACTGCGAAAAGATGGGCATGAACTTTGTCGATGAACTTCAGCGCGCAGACACCGAACAGATTCACTTCATCGGCAAGGACATCATCTACTTCCATACGCTCTTCTGGCCTGCCATGTTGCACTTTGCAGGCAAGCCCTTCCGCGTGCCCGACCATATCAACGTGCACGGCTTTATGACCGTCAACGGCCAAAAGATGAGCAAGTCTCGCGGCACGGGCATCAGCCCCTTGGAATACTTGGAACTCGGCATGAATGCCGAATGGTTGCGTTACTACTTGGCCGCCAAACTCAACAGCCGCGTCGAAGACGTCGACTTCACCAAGAACGACTTCCAGGCACGCGTAAATTCCGACTTGATCGGCAAATACGTCAATATCGCCAGCCGCGCCGCCGGCTTTATCTTCAAGCGCTTTGAAGGCAAGGTCGACAACGAAGCCATGAAGCATCCGCTGTTGGCTGACATGCGCGCTATGGCAACCGAAATCAAGGCCGACTACGAAGCCCGAGAATTCGCCCGCGCCATGCGTCGCATTATGGAATTGGCCGACAAGGTCAACGAATTTGTCGATCATGAAAAGCCCTGGGACTTGGCCAAGGATCCGGAACGCGCCAAGGAACTGCAGTTTGTGGCTTCCGTCGCTTTGGAAGGCTTCCGTTTGTTGACGCTTTACTTAAAGCCCGTGCTGCCGGCAACGGCCGCTCGCGTCGAAGCGTTCTTAAACTGCGATGCATTGACGTGGGATAGCATTGAAACGACGCTCACGAGCGCCAAACCCATCAACAAGTACGAACACTTGATGGGACGCGTGGATCGCGAAAAGCAGCTCGATAAACTCGTGCCCGAAATTGCTGCCGTTGAAGAACCGGTTGCTGCCGCCAAACCTGCCAAAAAGGCCGAAAAAAAGGCCGCTCCTGCAGGCGACCCGACAGCTCCGGGCGGCGAAGCCATCGCCGAAGTTTGCACGATCGACGACTTCGTCAAAAGTGACCTTCGCGTGGCTCGCATCGTCAAGGCCGAAGAAGTCGAAGGCTCCGACAAACTTCTGCGTCTGGAACTCGATTTGGCCGAAGGCCGTACGCGTCAGGTCTTTTCCGGCATCAAGCAGTGGTACAAGCCCGAAGACCTGACCGGCAAGCTCGTGGTGATGATTGCCAATTTGGCTCCGCGCAAGATGCGCTTCGGCGTTTCCGAAGGCATGGTTTTGGCAGCAAGCAACGCCTGCGATAAGGACGGCGGCGTGTTCTTGGTCGAACCCTTTGCCGGTGCCCAACCCGGTATGCGTTTGCACTAATCGCGCGTAAATCCGTCTGACATAAAGCGAAGGTCAATCGGCCTTCGCTTTTTTTCTTAATAGCGCACAACGGCTCTGACAGGAGCCCCGTCTGCAGAAGCCCAATTGATCGGCCAAGCGCTAAACCACAGATCTTTGTTGGCAGGCAATACCGAGCAGTCTGCAAGGTTTTCTACGATCAAAAATCCGGCTCCCAAGAGTTTTTGGTGCAAATAGTCGCCCGTGTTGTAACGATCGGGACTCGGCATATCCAAAGCAATACCCTTGAGACCGATTTTCGTTAAAAGCTCGACGACTCCCGCCCCTAAAATCGGATACTTTCCCCTGAAATAAATGTCGGGTTGATCCCAAAATTTCGACCAGCCGCTGCGCACGATCAGCCAATCGACTTTGCGACGAGATTGGAGAGCCGTTTTCACGGCTGCGACCGAAACAGCCTCTCCTACAGCATCTACAACGCGCGCCACACCTTCAAAATGCGTCAGGGGATAGCTCGAAAGGGGCGCAGCATCAACTCCCGCCAAAACGTGCGCTGCCGCATCGATATGCGTGCCCGTATGGGTTGCGATGCGCCAAACATCAACGGCAAAACCGTCATCGGCAACCGTGTAGATGCTGTCGCGATTTGCCTGCGGATCGCCGGGATACGGCGGCGTTGCATCACTGATTTCATGCGTCAGATCGACGATATGCGTCAAGCGACTCAAATCCACGATATATTTTCCTTCTCATAAACAAAATCGACCCGAGACCCTCTTGAGAGCCTCGAGTCGAAATTTCTTCCATCAGGCGCTTCGTTTCAAGCGCCCGATCGTTTTTCAAGTTGTCGTTACACCATCAAGATGGCGCAAGCAAAAACGGCAATCGTACACGGGATAAACGTGCGCTTGACAACTTCCAAGGGATTGACCATGGCGATACCGGAAACCAGAATCGTCACGCCGGCCAACGGAGACATCGTACGACCCAAAGCACCTGTCAAGAATGCCAAGCCGCCCAAGCCTTCGATCGTCATGCCGAAGTCCTTGGCGTGCGGGGTCACGGTTTCGTTAAAGGCCAAGGTTGCAGCGTCGCCCGAACCGGTGATCACGCCCATCAACCACGGGCCGATGGAGCCGCCCCAACGAGCGATGTCGTTGGAGTCTTTCAGTGCGGCCACGAACGTGTCGATCAAGCCCGTTGCACGCAAACCGGCGGCAAACACGCCTGCAGCAATGATGATACCCATCACTTCCGCATAGCCCTTGCCCATACCGTTAAAGAACTGCTTGGAGAATTCTTCGGGGTTGACGCGACCGACGGCCAATGCGCAGATGGCACCGATCAACATAGCCTGAGCAACGCCCATCTTGATTTCGGGAACCCAAACGTTACCGACGACCAAGATGCCGATCGGAACCAACGGAATCAAAGCCTTGATGGGGTTGGGCGTGAAGTCGTCGTTCTTGACCAACTTACTTTCATCGACCTGGGCGTTTTCGTCACCCTTGTTGTCGCCCAAAACCCAGCAGCAGATCAACGTACCGACCACCAAAATGGCGCCGCACATCAAAGAGTACATGGTGTGAGTACCGATGAATTCGATCACTTCCATGCCGGCCATCTTGGCGACATAGGGGTTGTGAGACGTGCCCGGAGAAAGGTAAGAGCCGATCGTACCGGCCAAAACGGCGGCAGCTGCGGCAGCCGGCTTAATCTTGGCGCGAAGCATCACGGGAATCAAAGTGGAACCC
>JAUNOJ010000103.1 GCA_030531135.1 Sutterellaceae bacterium
TTATTGAATTGGATTGCTCCTTCATAAAGGTGATTGTGTTGATCCCACTCTCCATTGGAGTCGTCATCCCCATTGAGATATTGAGCGGTAAACGTCCAAAAACTATTTGGTTTGAATTGGTACGTGATACTGTTACTGGCCATGCCAGTAGATGTAAAAACCCCGCCCAAGGTCGAGTCGCCGAAATTGGTTTGCATCGGATTGATTCCCATTTTTGCCCACATCCCATAGGAGCCGATGGAACCGAAGAATGTTCCCGTTCTACCCAACGCCAATTCTCCCCAAGAGCCCCCGATCATGACCAATGCTTCACGACCGAACAAGTATCCCCAGGTTTGAGTTCCGTTGAAAGGATTAAATCCGTTTTCGAGGTTAAATTTAACGTAATTGTTTCCTCCTAAATCCTCTTTACCCATGATCCCCCACTTGCTAGGGATATCAGCCGATCCAGCTGATTTGACTGACGGATTGGAACCTTTGCCCTTTTCCAAGGAAATGCCTGTGTCAATTTGACCATACAGTGTCAATTGGGTTGCAAATGCAGAGCTGGTAACCATTAAAAGTATTGAAGGAATCGCTGCCAGAATAAAACTACTCTGATTTCTCATTTTTGTCTCCTGAGGATTATTTATTGGACCAACCAAAATAACGAGTTACCGTATCCCAGGCTACTTTTTGTAAAAAGAGCGCGTCTTCAGGGGAAATTTGTTCAACGCCATAGTACTTCAGACCGACTGGTGAATGATGAAACATAGTTGCATAGGTAACGCAACCTTCGAGGTAGGTTCCCAGAGCGGAGGGATGGAACTTATCAGCTCGATATAATTCAATAGCGGGTCTTTGTTTTTCGGCTTCGGCAAATGCTAGGCCGACAGGGATGACCATTGCATTGGCATCATTGGCAACTCTGGTTGTTTCATTGGCAAGACCTTCCAACATTTCTGGCTTGCCTTTATGACTCCAGGTCATCATGACAAAAGGTTTGATACCAATACACTGAAGGTCGTAGGCGTGTTGTTTTACGTATTTTTCAAAGATTTCTTTTCTTTGAGGATTTACAGGCCCCGTGCTGTTATCTTGTAAAACAACGACATCAAAAACTTTTTCTTTTGTGAAATCATATTTTTTGATCTTTCCACCGTCTTTTCTGTCTACATATGTTGCGGCCATTCCGGAAGGTCTTACATATTCCCAAACATTGTGCCAACTCAAATCTGCAGCGCCGATAGTAGCCATTCGGTTTCTTTTAACAGGTGTGCCGGCGGCTTTGGCTAAGCCATTGATAATATTGTGGAGACCGCTGGAGTAAAACGTAAAAGAATTTCCAACGAGCAAGTATGATTTGGGGGTGTCACCAGAATCTGTGATCTTGGGCTTAATTTGTTCGAATGCATTAGCACTCATGGCGAAGGAAACCATCACGCCAAGTAAGAAAATTTTTTTGAGATTCATAGTGGTCACCTATTTTGAATAAGAAATAGAGATTTTTTGGAAATTGTTTAGAACAATTTTCCCAAGTGTAAAAACTAATGCCGTTAATGTAAATCGATAATAAACAAAGCTACTTTGCTGATTGTGCAAAATAAGGTGGTTTGAGATCGAGATGTAAAATGATGTTGAAGGAGACGGATATCTCTTGTGTTGCATTTATATTGGGGAGCAGCTTGGCTTGGTACGCTAGTTGGAAGCGAACGGTCAATGGAACTTTTTCAGAAAATGTAGAGACTTTGTCGATATACTTCGGTTGCAATGCGCGTTCTGTAAGTCGCACGTGTTTTTCATTCTTTTTCAGAGTAAGCTCTATGAAATATCACTTTCCTATCGTCATCATTGACGAGGATTACCACTCGGAAAACGTTTCGGGTTTGGGTATCCGAGACTTGGCTCAAGCCATTGAAGCGCAGGGTGTGAAAGTTCAAGCGGTCACGGCCTTTTCCGATTTGTCGAGTCTGGCAAAGCAAGCCAGCCGCGCTTCTGCTTTTATCGTCAGTTTGGACGACGACGACATCTCGGAAACCGGTGAAGAAAACGAAGCCATTCACGAATTGCGCGAGTTTGTGCGCACGGTGCGTCACTCCAATCCGGACATCCCGTTGTTCCTCTTTGGCGAAACCAAGGATGCGCCGTCTATCCCGAACGACGTGTTGCGTGAATTGCACGGCTTCATTCACATGTTTGAAGATACGCCCGACTTCGTTGCGCGTTACATCGTGCGTGAAGCCCGTGAATATTTAAAGAGCCTGCCGCCGCCCTTTTTCCGTGCATTGACGAACTATGCCGCAGACAGTTCTTACTCCTGGCACTGCCCGGGGCACTCGGGCGGTGTTGCTTTCTTAAAGAGCCCGGTGGGCCAAATGTTCCACCAGTTCTTTGGCGAAAACATGTTGCGCGCCGACGTGTGCAATGCCGTGGAAGAGTTGGGTCAACTTTTGGATCACACGGGGCCGGTGGCTAAGTCCGAACAAAATGCTGCACGCATTTTCGGGTGCGACAATCTGTTCTTTGTGACGAACGGGACGTCCACTTCCAACAAGATCGTTTGGAACTACACGGTCGCTCCGGGTGACATCGTGATTGTCGATCGCAATTGTCATAAGTCTATTTTGCATGCCATTACGTTGACGGGCGCCATTCCGGTCTTTTTGATGCCCACGCGCAATCACTACGGCATCATCGGACCGATTCCTCGCTCCGAATTCGATTGGAAGACGATCGAAGACAAGATCAATAAGAACCCCTTGATCAAGAATAAGAATGCCAAGCCTCGCATTATGACGATCACTCAGTCGACGTACGACGGTATTGTCTACAACGACGAGGTGATCAAGGAAAAGTTGGACGGCAAGGTCGATATCCTACACTTTGACGAAGCCTGGTTGCCGCATGCGGCATTCTCGCCTTTTTATAGCGATATGCATGCCATTGATCGCATCAAACCGCGCACGAAAAAGAGCATGGTGTTTGCAACGCATTCGACCCATAAGCTCTTGGCCGGTATCTCGCAGGCCAGTCAGATTTGTATTCAGGACTCCGAGACCGAAAAGTTGGATCGTGCCAGCTTTAACGAAGCCTTCATGATGCACACGTCTACGTCGCCGCAGTACGCCATTATCGCAAGCTGTGACGTTGCTGCCGCCATGATGGAAGGTCGTGCGGGTCGTGCTTTGGTGGAAGAATCGATTGACGAAGCCGTGGACTTCCGCCGAGCGATGCGTGAAGTCGGTGCCAATTACAAGGATTGGTGGTTCACGGTCTGGGGACCGGACAAGCTCCCGCAGCAGGGCTTCGGCTGGCAAGCCGATTGGATGCTTAAAGCCAATGAATCTTGGCATGGCTTTGGCGATGTGGCCGAGGGTTTTAATATGCTCGATCCCATCAAGGGCACGATCGTAACGCCGGGCTTGTCCGTGACGGGCGACTTTGCCGAAACGGGTATTCCGGCGGCAGTCGTCACGAAGTACTTGTCCGAACACGGCATCATTGTGGAAAAGACGGGGCTTTATTCGTTCTTTATCATGTTTACGATTGGCATTACGCGTGGTCGTTGGAACACGATGGTGACCGAACTGCAGCAGTTTAAGGACGCGTATGACGAAAACGCTCCGCTGTGGCGTGTGATGCCCAAATTCATTTCCGCATTCCCCATGTATGAAAACATGGGCTTGCGTGACTTGTGCCAGAAGATTCACGAGGTTTATCGCAACTATGACGTTGCCAAGTTGACGACGCAAATGTACACGTCCGAGATGGTGCCGGCAATGCGTCCGACCGATGCCTATGCCAAGTTTGCGCACGGTGAAATCGATCGTCTGCCTATTGATGAATTGGAAGGTCGTATTTCTGCAGTCCTCCTGACGCCGTATCCTCCCGGAATTCCGTTGTTGGTGCCCGGGGAACGCGTCAACTCCAAGATTGTCGAATACTTGCGCTTTGCGCGTGACTTCACGAAGACGTTCCCGGGTTTTGAAAGCGATGTACACGGTCTTGTGAAGGTGCAAATGCCGGACGGCACGACAAAATATATGCTGGACTGTGTCCGCGAAAACTAATTAACCATAAAGAGAAACAGAGAAGAAAAATGGCTTTGGAAATTGTGCTTTTCGATCAGATGCCCGTGACGGTTTTGAAGGTGCGCGGTGCCGGCAAGTTTTTGGCACGCTTGCTCACGAGCGACGTCACCAAGATTCCTGTTGGAGGGATTGAACGCAGCGTCATGATGAACGCTACGGGCGGTATTATCGGTTTGCCGTGGGTGGCGCGCACAGAAAACGATGCGTTTGAACTGATCCTTTGGGGTGAAGAAGCCGATGCACAGCAAGCATGGGTGCGCCAAGTGAGCGTTGCTTTTGATGCCGAGATTGAAGCTGAAACTTTGGCCGGTGTCCCGTTTGTGGGTACGATGCCGATTGACGGTTTAAAGCTTGAAGAACACGCATACGTCAATCAATCCGGCATTCGCTTTATGAATTTAGGCTGGATTTGTATGGTCGTGGGGGCTCAAGAGGCGATGGCTTCGTTGCGCGACAATCTTCTTTCTGCCGGCGGCAAGAAGGGTGAACGCACCGGTTTTGACGCCTTGCGTATTTTTGCCAGAGAACCGGCCATGGGCTTGGAAATTTCCGAAGGCGTGAGCCCCTTGGAGGCCGGACTCATTGAAGCAGTCGATTTTTCCGACCCGGAACGCATCTTTATCGGTCGCGCATTAACGGAAGCTCGTTTTAAGGCTCAAAACTTCTACAAGCTTCAATTGATTGCCTTTGACGTTCCGTTTGACCCCAATCTTTTAGTGGAAGTGCCGGCAGTGATTGTGGATGGTGTCGAACATCCGTTGACATCCATTGCACGTATTCCAGAAGGTCCTTACACCGTCGGTCTCGTTCGGGTGCCGTCGAGTGTAGATATCGGTGCACGTGTACGCACGAAGGTTGTGACGGATCCGCGCACGATTTGTGAAGCTGCATTGGTGATCGATCGTCAACTCTAAGAAAAGAGCTCTTCATGGCTTATAGCGTTTTTGATCTCTTTCGTATCGGGATTGGACCGAGCTCGAGTCACACGGTCGGCCCTATGCGTGCGGCAGCTCAGTTTGCCAAGGATTTGGCTGATAAGGGCTTGTTGGTAACTGTTTACCAAGTTCGGTGCGAGTTGATGGGAAGCCTCGGAGCCACTGGCAAGGGGCATGCGACCGATATTGCCGTAATGCTCGGTTTGGCCGGACAGACGCCGTCAGGCGTTTGTAGCCGAAAGGTGCCGGCGTTTCTCGATGAGGTTGAGAAAACACATCAGCTCGAATTAAACGGAATACAAACTATTGAGTTTGTTCGTGAAAGAGATATAACGTTTGAGCCGCAACGTGTTGCAAGGTTTCATACGAATGCAATGCAGTTGACTGCCATGGATAGAGAAGGGCAAGTAGCCTGTTCTCGCCGTTATTACTCGGTCGGGGGAGGCTTTATTGTTGCCGCCAGCCAAAGCGATCCCGAGACGGTTGAGGTGCCGACAAAGGTAAAAGTCCAATCCGTAAATAAGCTACCTCATGTTTATAAGAATGCGCAAGAACTCGTAGAAATTGCCAAAAAACACAACATCGATATTGCAACCATTGTTCGGGCCAATGAGCGAACGATGCGAAGCGATGCTGAAATTGATCAAGAGCTCGATCACATTTGGTCGGTGATGCAAGACTGCATTGAGCGAGGTTTGACTGCGCAAGGTTCTTTACCGGGACCGTTTGCTGTTCAGCGTCGTGCAAAGAGTTTAGCGTCTCGCCTTGAAGGTAAAACTGTCTTGGATGATCCTCTGATTGCCTTGGATTGGGTCAACGCATGGGGTTTTGCTGTTGGAGAAGAAAATGCCTGCGGCGGTCGTGTGGTGACTTGTCCTACAAACGGTGCGGCAGGGGTGATTCCTGCTGTTCTGAAGTACTACACCACATTTATCCCACAGGCTGATCAAGAAGGGATTCGAAAGTTTTTGTTGACGGCTGGAGCTATCGGTTTGCTCTACAAACAGAATGCTTCCATTTCAGGCGCAGAAGTAGGCTGTCAAGGAGAGGTCGGTGTGGCTTGTTCGATGGCTGCCGGTGCTCTAGCTTCGGTGCTTGGGGCAACTGTTGATCAAGTGGAAAATGCTGCAGAGATCGGGATGGAGCATCATCTCGGTTTGACGTGTGATCCTGTAGCCGGCCAAGTGCAAATTCCCTGCATTGAACGTAACGCTGTTGCGGCTGTGAAAGCATTGAATGCCTCACGTCTGGCGCTCTCTGGAACCGGTTCTCATGTGGTGAGTTTGGATACAGTGATGCAGACAATGTTTGAGACCGGTAAAGATATGCAGTCCAAATACCGTGAGACGAGCACCGGTGGATTGGCAGTAAATTTGATTGAGTGCTAGAGGTTTGTT
>JAUNOJ010000104.1 GCA_030531135.1 Sutterellaceae bacterium
GACGCGTCGCGCTGCCGCCTTGCGTTCTTGTGCGTCGGTTCTGTTGACGCGCTTGGCTTTGGACGAGTCTTTAACGAAGATTTATCACGACGTCGAATTGCCCGTGATGCAAGTTCTTACCAAAATGGAACGTCTCGGCGTGTTGCTTGACGTCGAAAAACTCAAAGGGCAAAGTGCCGAATTGGGCGAGCGCATCGAATCCTTGATGGAAAAAATCTACGAGATTGCCGGCGAAAAATTCAATCCCGCCAGTCCCAAGCAGCTCGCGCAGATTCTTTTTGAAAAGCTCGGATTGCCGGTCAAAAAGAAGACGGCAAGCGGCACGCCCTCGACCGACGAAGAAGTGCTCTCAGAACTTGCCTTGGACTATCCCTTGCCCAAACTCATTTTGGAGTACCGGTCGCTTGCCAAATTAAAGAGCACCTATACCGACAAGCTGCCGCAGATGGTCGACCCCAAAGACGGTCGCGTGCACACCACCTTCGGTCAGGCAACGGCCGTGACCGGGCGCTTGGCTAGTTCTGAGCCCAATTTGCAAAATATTCCGGTGCGCACCCCCGAGGGCAGGCGCATTCGCGAAGCGTTTGTGGCACCTGCCGGTTACCAAATCGTTTCGGCCGACTATTCGCAAATCGAACTGCGCATCATGGCGCATATTTCGGGTGACGCCGGCTTGATCGATGCGTTTATGCACGGCAAAGACATTCACCGGGCTACGGCAGCCGAAGTCTTTGGCGTCGACCTCGATCAGGTCACGCCGGATCAGCGTCGCATGGCCAAGGTCATCAACTTCGGTTTGATCTACGGCATGAGCGCTTTCGGTTTGGCGCAAAACTTGGGTGTGGCCAGAGGCGTTGCTTCAAGCTACATCGAACAATACTTTGCCCGCTACCCCAAGGTGCAAACGTATATGACCAATACCCGTGCGCTGGCGCATGCCCAAGGCTTTGTGGAAACGGCCTTCGGGCGTCGATTGTGGTTGCCCGACATTCAGAGTTCGCGCGCGCCCGTGCGAGCCGCTGCCGAGCGCGCCGCCATTAATGCGCCCATGCAGGGCACGGCCGCCGACTTGATCAAGTTGGCGATGGTGGCCGTACAAAATTGGCTGGAAGAAAAGGGACTCAAGAGCCGCATGATTTTGCAGGTGCACGACGAATTGATTTTGGAAGTGCCCGCAGACGAAATCGAGCTTGTGAAGGCTAAGTTGCCGGAATTGATGGCGGGCGTTGCCAAACTGTCCGTACCCTTGATTGCCGAAGTGGGTGTGGCCGACAACTGGGAAGCCGCGCACTGACGGTGCCCCTCGGTCAAATCAAAATAAAATCGGGTTGCTTGCCACGAAAACAAGCAACCCGAAATTATTAATGGCTCAAGTTTGGGCGAACCTGCCAATTGTCGTGATTCGCCCGAGACTGTTACTGAGCCAATTCAAAAGTTACGACACGATTCTTGTCGACCACGTCAAACAAGTTACCGCGCTTGACCAAACCGCGAATGTCGGTAAATTCGGCCGGAAGACCGTAAGCGGCTTCGACCTTTTCGCCGGCAACGTCAATGCACAAGAGCACATTGAAGTTTTTGGACACGGCCCAGAGCTTGCCGTTTTCGTAAACCATACCCGTGACGTAGAGTTCGCCCAAGGTGCGATCTTTCTTGAGATCGGCCGCCGGCACGAATTCGCCGGACAACATCCAGTCGCTCATGAGCGCTTTGGAGATCACGAAAGTTTTCTTATTTTTGTTATCGGGCACCGTGGCCGTAAAGATATAGCGGCCGTCGGTGGCAGATGCATGCACATAAGAGAACTTGGCGCGTTCCGTATCGATGCGGGCGCGACCGAACCCGCCGATGGCTTCAACGCTCGTGCGCCCTTCAGTAAAGTTGGCCCAGCCCTTGACGTCGTCAGCCTTGTCGTTTAAACGAGCGCGCAAGATAGACTTGTTGGTGCCCATCAAAACGAAACCGTCCTTGTAGGGCGTAATACCCACGATGTCCAAGACGTTCGTGTCAAACCACGGATCCATCTGAGCGGAAACGACGGGTTTGAGCGTGTTGTCCAGTGCCCAGAAATCGTACTTGGAAGCGGCGAAATACTGACCGTTGATCATGGCCAAGGTGTTGACGGCAGAAGTAATGCCTTCGATCGGGCGCACTTCTTTTTGCGTCAGGCGGCCGGTCAAAGCTACGGGCGCGTTATCTGCCGAGTGGTCCCACGTCAAACCCAGTTTGGCGGTGTTGGGTGCATAGGCAAAGTCCGGGTCCTTCACATCGCGTTTGCCAAGGAAGTTGATACCGGCCCACATGCCGTGCCAGCTGTCGGCCGACCACGTGACGTACTTCGGATTAAAGGAGAAGCGCACCGGAGAGCCCTGACCCCAGAACGGAGGAACGCCCGTGGACCACAAGGCCTGGAAGGTGTTGGAGCCGATGATGGCGGCCACAACGATAAATGCGACCTTGTTAAAGCTCGTCAACGGACGGAACTTCTTGCCCTTGAATTCTTCGACTAAAGCGTCAAAGCGCGGGGCGAAGTACACGGCTAGCCCAAAAAGCATCACTACGCACCAGAAGACGATTTCGGCCCAGAACTGGGTATGGATGCCGAAAATGTCCAAGCCGAAACCCTGACCCACGTCGCGCGCGGCGTGGTTGCCGAAGTGGCGGAAGCTCGAATACAGCCCCATGGCAGCCATCACGAGCATCGTGGCCAAATACTTGGGTTTGAAGCCGTAGCGCACCATAAAGAGTGCCACTACGCCGATATAGGCCATCTGTTGGCGCTGACCCCAGCAAAGCGTGCAGGGGCTGTCGCCCAAGAAGTAACCCAGAATGACGTTGGCGATACCGACCGGCAACAGGACGATCAACAAACCGCCCCAGCAGATTAAGTCGTAGAAGGTCTTGGCCTTGCGGATGTCGCGATCGTTTACGGGAAGAGAATAATCAGTCATTTGCTTCTCCTCCTTAGATGTTGGGCATACCGAAGATGGCCGTCGACACGTGACCGACGTACATCCAGACAACGACAAACCAGCTTACGATCGTAAGCCACCAAGCAGCTTTTTCCTTTTCGGGCTTGCAAATGAGCAAAAGCACCGCAACGAAAAGCATGGCAAATTCTAAAAATTCCATGCTCAAATTCCTTATAGAAAGATTGAGAGATGAGCGGTCGCGCTCGCAACGAGAGCCCGCCGCAACGTCAATTGGCTGTGCGATTGTAGCGACAAGTAGGTACTTTTGCTTAGTAAAGGGACGAAAAAATCGGCCGCAACATCCAAAAGTTGCGGCCGATAAATTTTTTCTAAAATGCTTGGGAATTAGTCGCAAGCACCTGCCACTTCCGGCACCAAGGTGACGAGTTCTTTGCCCGAGGCATCGTAAAACGTCAAGCCCTTGTCGGTTTTGGCAACGGTCTTGACGTTATTGATGGCGTTGAGCATCGTGTCTTCCAACTTCATGTAGTCGGGCGCGCACATGCGGCGCGTGACGCCCACGGCGCCGAACGTCAGAACGTTGCCTTCAATCTTGTAGGGGCCGAAAGCACGGTTGCAGCCCAGATCGCCCGAGAAGCTGTCTTCACCGAATTCCAAAATCGGGTTGGTGGCGCAGTCCGAGTCCTTGGGGATCGGCAACATCCAGCTGGTTCCTTTTAATTCGACGGGTTCGACAGGTGCAGTCATTTGCGTGGCACATCCGGAAAGTAAAACGCCCATTGAAGCAACGAGCGTCAGTTGAGTCAAGCGAGACATGTAAAGCTCCATACAAAAAGTTCGCCTCGAATTCTAAGGGATGCAAGTCGTTCGATGCGTACTTCGTTTGTAAGAAAAATCGAAAAAAAAGCGGAAAGGACTTTTGAGGTCGTTTCCGCTGTAAACAATCTAACCAAAGGAGAACTAAGAGCGTTGAAGCAGGATTTGTTTTGCGTTCAACTTTCTTAAGGCGTACTTTACGGGAGTTCTCGGGCAAAAGCTGAAACGAAATGCCAAGCAAGCGCAACGAAATGTTTCAGACTTCACATGCCGGACGATAAGCAAAATGCATTTTTCGTCCGTCAACGCAGATGAAATCTAAGGGCATCGTTTTCTTTGCGTCTTTTTTTGATATTCTCTCCTACAATGTTTTGCAACATTCTGCCAATCGAAAGTTACTTTTCTTCGACCGAAAATCGACGCGTCGGTTTTGTTTGGGCGAAAAATAACGACTGTCGGACGACGCTTCCGAATTTTTGAGGATACAAACGCGTATGCTTTTGACAAGCATCATTTTTGCCAATTTGATTTCACGTTTGGCGGCCATGGGGTTGGCGCTCTATCTGTCCTTTCGCCTGTTGTCGCGCTGGGGCAATGTCGTCACAAGCATTGCGGCCGGTCTTTTGCTGACCGTAGCTTGTACCCACCTGATCCCCGAAGCCTTGGAAGAGGGCGTGAGTGCAACGGCTGCCGGTTTGACGCTCCTGACGGCTTTAATGGGCTTTATTCTGTTGGAATGTATCTTGGAGCGTTATGCCGGACACACCCACGGCACCCCCGTTGTACGCAAAGACGCCGCGCTTTTGGGCGGCAAAGTACGTGTACAAAGTCAGGGATGCGGCTGCGGGTGCGAGGACGATCAAACCAGCAACCGACCGCGCGCCACCGTGCTTTTGATCGGCATGAGTTGCCACAATTTTGTCGACGGCGTGTTGATTGCCGCAGCCTTTATGGCGGACTTTGTCGGCGGCTGGATTGTGACGGCTGCCATCTTTGCCCATGAAATTCCGCAATTGATGGGACAAATCGTCATATTGATGCAAGCCGGGATGCGTAAGCGCACTGCCGCGCTTTTGACGGCGCTTGTTGCCATGGCGGCCGTTTTGGGCGGCGTTTTCGGTTGGGCTTTGTTTACCGCCGTGCACGGCATCGTGGGCTACGCCATGCTTGTGAGTGCCGCAAGCTTTATCTTTGTGGTGCTCTCCGTTTTGTTGCCCGAACTTGTGCACGCTTGCCAAAACGATCAAACGGGACGCGGACGTTTTCCGGTGCGGGAAATCGCAGGACTTTTGGCAGGTGTTCTGATTTCGCTTGCCATCCTTTCTCCCATGCATTCGCAAACGCATGCGTTTGTGCATAACGAAAGCACGCATGTTGAAGCCGATGCACACGAGCATTAAGGCACAGTCATGACGATTAAGATTTTCGACTTGTGTTGCGCCAACGGCCACGTGTTCGAAGGTTGGTTTCCGACCAACGCCGAATTCGAGCGCCAAAAAGACGCGGGCGAAATCGTTTGCCCCGAGTGCGGCAGCACAACTGTCGAAAAACGCCCCTCGGCAAGTCGTATCTCCAAGTCGACGATGAGCGCAGCCGACAAAAAGAAACTTGAAGCCGCCTACGAAAAGCTCATGACGGCCGTACGCGAAGAAGCCGAGCGCGCCGAAGACGTGGGACGCAACTTCGTGCAGGAGTCCAGGGACATGGCCGCAGGCTTATCCGCTGCGCGCACCATCAAAGGGCTTTGTACGCTCAAAGAAGCCCAAGAGTTGCAAGAAGAAGGCATCACGGTCTTGCCGGTGCCGGAATCTGCCGGCAAAACCATCAACTGACGCGCCTTATGCGTGCGGCTTGGCACGGCGCGCTTTGCCCGAGACTTTGGTCATCGACACACGCCAAATCGCACAACCTTCGAAGTGTTTGTCGATATAGCGCGCGTTGCGATCTTCGTCGTTGGTCGGTGCCCAGCGAGCAATTAGAAACGACAAGGCACGGCGCTTTTCTTCAACGTCCGTGACTTCCTCGCACGAACCTTCCACGACCGCACAAGCATAGTTGCAGCTGTAGTCGTGCTCAGTGACTTGGGCTTCGGAAACAAAGGTCAGGCAAACCTCTTCGTGTGCACGAATGTTGTCGTTGCGTCGGCTGGCATTGGCCGTCGTGTGAAAATAAACGGCCTCGCCCACGCAAACGGGATTGACCGGCACGCCGTAAACATGACCTTCGTCATCCACCGTGCTCACCACGGCAAAAGGGGCGGCATCGATCACGGCTTGAGTTTCTTCACGCGACAATTCTCGATCAAAGCGCCGCATAGGGCGATTTTGCGTTCCGCTCATAAATGGTTCTCCTCAAAGGGGTTGCTGCGCCTAATTGTAGCCAAGGCCGTTGTCGCGGTATGATGCGAAAACTTTGAGTTTGCAACGAAGGATTGATTCCTTTGAGATAAGGATTGACAAAATGATCGACAAAAAAGTCGTGGTGGTCGCCACGGGCGGCACCATTGCCATGAAGCAGGATGAAAACGGCCACGGTCTGGTGCCGGCGTGTTCGGGCGAAGATTTGGCAGCAGCTATTCCCGGTTTGGGAGACATTGCCGAACTCGAATTCGTGCAGTTTTCCAATGTGGCTTCGCCTGCCATGAC
>JAUNOJ010000105.1 GCA_030531135.1 Sutterellaceae bacterium
ACTCGTGAAAGCCCGCTTGCCATGTGGCAGGCTTTGCATGTCCAAGCTCGTTTGCAACAGCAATATCCGAGCGCGGTCGTTGAAATTTTGGGTATGACCACCCGCGGCGATCAGATTTTGGATCGTACGTTGTCTAAAGTGGGCGGCAAGGGCTTGTTTGTGAAAGAACTTGAATCCGCAATGCTAGCAAGCCAACCCGACTTGGCCGTGCACTCTTTAAAGGACGTGCCGATGGAGTTGCCCGAAGGCTTTGTGCTGGCCGCCGTGAGCGAACGCGAAGATCCGCGCGACGCATTCGTGAGCCCCAAGTACGAACGTTTGGAAGACATGCCTGCAGGCGCCAAGGTGGGTACTGCCAGCCTTCGTCGCGAATTGATGTTGCGCTCGCGCTTTCCGCACTTGAAAATCGAATCCATTCGCGGCAACGTCGGCACGCGTTTGTCCAAGCTTGACCGCGGCGACTTCGATGCTCTCGTGATGGCAGGCGCCGGCTTAAAGCGTTTGGGCTTAAGCGAGCGTATCCGCTGCCTGATCGATCCGTCCGACAGCTTGCCCTCTCCGGGCCAGGGTGCTTTGGGTATCGAAGTGCGCGCCGATCAGACGGCCGTGATTGAAGCGCTTCAGTTTATCAACGATCCGGTCACGCGCGCCTGCACCATGGCCGAGCGCGCCGTGTCCCGCGCCTTGGGCGGCTCCTGCCAGGTGCCCTTGGCTGCTTACGCCATCGTCGAAAACGGCGAAATGTGGTTGCGTGCCCATGTGGGCGACCATCGCACGGGCGAAACGATTCGTGCCGAAGCACGCGCCCCCATGGCCGAACACTTGGAATTGGCCGCTCGCGTGGTCGAAATGTTGCGCGAACAAGGCGCCGATGCGCTGTTGGCCAAGGTTTTGCAGGAAACCGCTTGCTAACCGAACAATGAAACGAACCTGAATTTCCGGCGTCTCGGGCAAAAGAGCTTGAGGCGCCGAAATTTTATTTACGCTACCGAAGCATTGACGGTGGTCTTTTCAGAAGAATCCTCAAGTCGGTCATCAGATACTTTTCTGCCGTGAACAAACATGGCAGACAACCATTTGTAAACCAATTTTCGTTGCCCGGACTCGGAGGCTTTTCTCGGGCCAATCCAGTATTTGTGCCAATGTCCTCTTCTGAGATGAGATTCAACGGTTCGCCCTGTGGGGGCGCTGGGTAAATTGGCTTGTTCTTTTCGGATTTCGGCACCGATTTTTAAACCTACGTCAAAGTTGTGCACGCGCTTAGCCGGAAAGCAATGCAGTTTTCCTTTCTCAACTTTCGGGCGTGAATTTCCGGGTTTGTGGCTCGGCTCTTGTTGATCGACGATATCGGGTTCGTCTGCACACAAGTAGAGCGCGAGACAAAGCACTTTTTGAGCGATTTCTTGAAGGTATGTTCGAAAAGACTTGATTCTTCCGACGGCTTGGGCGTGTATTGCATTGGAGTAATTGCCGGAGATCTCATCTAAGTACAGGTCGAAAGCTTTTTCGATGCTCCAATCGCCGAGGGGGATGCAGATCGAAATCATGCCGGATAAGCCGTTGACGAACGGATCGAACAGTTCGTCGAGAATCGTGATAAAAAGGTTTTGCTTTCCGTTCTGAGGATCGTCGTCGAGATAAACAAAACACCCTGATACGTTAGCATCGGCAAGCTTCATGTCGGGGGTTTCGATATAAACGCACCACTCCGGAAGATGTGTCAAGGCTTCGCAGGGAATGTTTCCAGAAAAGCCGGTTTCAATCAACGAGCGGTATACGTCGGGGTCGAATTTGTAATGACCTTTGCTATAGCGCCAGGTACCTATGGCGGCAAAAAAGTCGATCGGAGGCACGAGGTCGCGATAATTGGCCCGTATGGGGCAACTTGCCAAAGCCGCATCCCATTTGCAACGTGGTAAGAAACACCAAGACTTCCATTGACCGCCTTGGTGCAGTTTCATATCATCAACTTGCTTGGATAGACCTTCGTAGGTGTTCCAAAACGGCAGAAGTTCCTCAGGTGGCATGTTGTGTCTTGTTGATTGTATGAACTGAAGGTTATCACACTCAAGTGACAGCAAGGGACAATAGACGGAATGTCAGAAAAAGCGATCGTTTTCAGATTTGCAAAATCGGCAAAGTCTTTTTGCGTTGCCAAACGTCAAAACTCGACAGAAATGTAAAGCACGGGCTAAAATTCGGCAAATATCAAGAAAAATTCCCCTCTTTACCATTTTTGACGAGTGTGAAACATGGGTTTATCTCACCAACCTGTCATTTTGATGCGCCCGGGCGCAGCCAACGATCGTTTGGCCGATGCATTGGAAAATATCGGTATTCAAGCTTGGCGCTGGCCGGCGTTTACCATCACCCTGCCCGAAGACGAGGCGATGGTGGCGGAGCGTTTTGCGCATTTGGACGACGTGGATATGGTGATCATGGCTTCTCCCGCAGCAGTGGCGGCCGTGGCGCACTGGGTGCAGGAGTGGCCCAAGCACATTACGTTGGCAACGGTAGGAGAAGGTACGGCAAAAGTGATTCGTGCCGCTTGGGGCGACGAGGTTGCCGTGATTTATCCGGAAGGCGACGCCGAATTCTCCGGTTCCGAATCCTTGTTTGAAATCCTCAAGAAAACCCAGATTCCGCGTCGCGTGCTGATTGCCCGCGGCCAGACAGGACGCGAGTGGTTGAGTCAACAGTTGATCGAGCTTGGTGTGGACGTCGAACGTTTGGCTTGCTATGTGCGCGTGCCCATTGAATTGACGCCTGCGCAAATCGAAGATTTGGCCAGAGCCGTCAAGGGGCCGTCCCCCATCGTTTACATTACGAGTTCGGATTCGGTTGCAACGCTTTTGCATGCCATTCGACCGGTGGCAGGTGCCCGCGAATGGTTCCTGCATGGAGCGGCCATCACCATTCACCCGCGATGCGCCGATCGTTTGCGCGAAGCCGGGTTCTTACACGTGGAAATTACGGGCACCGACGACGATCGCGTCAAAGAGCACGTGGCCGCCAACCTCTTGAAATTGACCTAATTTGCAAATTTTTGCGAAAAAGCGCCCGCTCGGTTCTCACACCGAAGGGCGTTTTTAGCTTAAAATATCGGGTCTTTGAAAAAATTCTATTGGCTGTGCGCGATTGATATCTACGATATGCGCACGATTCATCAAAACTTTTATTGAGAACGAGAAAATGGGTCTTGCCCGAGTGACTGCCGGCCGTGATCTGCCGCACGACTTTAATGTGATTGTTGAAATCCCCGCCAACTCTGCGCCGATTAAGTATGAAGTCGACAAAGAGTCCGGTGCTTTGTTTGTGGATCGTTTCGTCGGTACGGCCATGCACTATCCCTGCAACTACGGCTATATTCCGCAGACGATCGCCGATGACGGCGACCCCGTGGACGTGTGCGTTTTGACGCCCTTCCCGCTGATGACCGGCACCGTGATCCGTTGTCGCGCCATCGCCGTGTTGGTGATGGAAGACGAAGGCGGCGTGGACTGGAAGATTTTGGCAGTGCCCGTGAGCAAGGTTTGCCAGCGCTATGCCAAGTGGAAGAGCGCCGACGATGTTCCGGCCGATGCCTTGGATCAGATTCGCCACTTCTTCGAACACTACAAGGATTTGGAACCGGGTAAGTGGGTGAAGGTCAAGGGGTGGCAGTCTCCCGAAGAAGCCGAAAAGTTGATCATGGAAGGCGTTCAGGGTTACGAATCCATGGACGTCAAGCCCAAGACGGCTTAATCGACGCTTTTAGCGCTTAAAGAAATCCCAGGACTCATGCAACAACGGTTGTATGGGTCCTTTTCGTTAAAGAGACCTTGAAGATGCTTTCCCGACCGAAATTTTCCATCGCCTGCGCCCAGATCAATCCCGTGGTGGGCGACTTGCGCGGCAATAAAGAACGTATTTTGGCTGCGGCTCGTCGTGCAGTTGCCCAACAGGCCGACATTTTGGTTTTGCCCGAAATGGCGCTTGAAGGATACCCGGTCGAAGACTGGGCCAAAAGTGCCGACTTCGCCCAAACGGTCGCATGCGTTCGGCAAGAGCTCTTGGAAGAACTTCAAGGTGTTGCGCCCGAGTTGACGGTGGTTTTCGGCAGTATCGAGGGCGGCAAACCCAAAAACTACAATACGCTTTGGGTAGTACGAGGTTCCGAAGTCTTGGGCACCAAACGCAAGGCTTGTTTGCCGCAGTACGGCGTATTTGACGAAGAGCGTTTGTTTGCGCAAGGAACGGATCCCTTGGTGGCGGATCTTTTCGGCACCAAAGCGGGCTTTGTCGTTTGCGAAGATCTCTGGCATGAAAAACAGGCACGTCTGGCAAAAGAAAGCGGTGCCGAAATTCTTATTGCCATCAATGCCAGCCCCTTTGAAACGGGCAAGCGCACAATGCGAGAGCGCGTCGTTCAGGACCACTGCACGCAATTGGCTTTGCCCGTGGTCTATGTCAATTGCGTGGGCGCACAAGACGAGCTCGTCTTTGACGGCAACAGCTTTGCTATGGACTTAAGCGGACATGTCTTTGTTCGCATGGCCGCCTTTGAAGAAGACTTTGCCGTCTTTAACGCTGCCGAACTTTTTGAGAATCACGCCGACGAAGAACAAAAAGACGATGTGACTGCCGAGCTTTATCAGGCGCTTGTCTTGGCCGTGCGCGACTACGTGCGAAAGTCGGGCTTTGCCGACGTGACCTTGGGGCTTTCGGGCGGCGTAGACAGTGCTCTGGTGGCAGCCATTGCCGTCGATGCTTTGGGAGCCGAGCATGTTTATGCCGTCGGCATGCCCACACGCTTTACGTCTGAAGCCAGCATCACGGAGGCCAAGAAACTTGCAACCAATTTGGGAATCGACTTCAAGATTCGAGAAATCGATACGCTCTTTGAGTCCTTTATGGCATTTTTTGCCGATGACTTTAAGGGCAAATCGTGGGATGAAACCGAAGAAAACCTGCAGGCACGCATTCGCGGCATGATTTTGATGGCTTACTCCAACAAGTTTAAGCGCCTGGTTTTGACCACGGGCAACAAGAGCGAAACGGCCGTGGGTTATTCGACGCTTTACGGCGATACGGCAGGCGCCTTTGCCGTGATCAAGGACGTTTTAAAAACCCAAGTGTGGGAATTGTGTCGCTATGTCAATTCAAAGGCAGGCTACGAGCGCATTCCTCAGTTTATTATCGATCGAGCGCCTTCTGCCGAATTGCGCGAAGGACAAACGGACGAAGCAAGTTTGCCGCCTTACAAAATGCTTGATTCGATTCTGTCGGATTACGTCAACGAAGGCGATTGGCCCGAAGCCATTGTCGATCGAGGTGTCGACGAAGCCAGCGTCAAGCGCGTGATCGGTCTCATTCATCGCAACGAGTTCAAACGTCGTCAAAGCCCTTTGGGTCCCAAGGTGAGCAATATGGCCTTTGGGCGCGACTGGCGTTATCCGATTGTCAATCGCTTTAATCCGTGCGACTATACGACCGCCGAAGAGCCCAAAAACGAACAAAAGTGCTAAAGTATCCCGATCCCGAACTTTGAGCTTGCAAAAGCCCGGTTCGACAAGAATTCCAACAATAAGGACATCAGAAAATGAAACTCGTCGTTGCTATCGTCAAACCCTTTAAACTCGATGAAGTGCGCGAAGCGCTCGCCGAACTCGGCGTCAACGGCCTGACCGTCACCGAAGTCAAGGGCTTCGGTCGCCAGAAGGGCCACACCGAACTGTATCGCGGTGCCGAATACGTGGTCGACTTCTTGCCCAAGGTCAAGATCGAAGCGGCCGTTCCCGACGATATGCTCGAACAGTGCTTGGAAGCCGTGCAAAACAGCGCCCGCACCGGCAAGATCGGCGACGGCAAGATTTTTGTCTTTGACATCGAACAGGTGATTCGTATTCGTACGGGCGAAACCGGCGAAGCTGCGGTATAGTCGCATCACGCAAAACTTGGTTTGATGTGCCGCTTTTCGCGCGGCACGGTCACGGCGTCGGTCGAAAAAGTTTCGGCAGGCGCCGTTTGCTTTGTTAAGGGCAAAATTAATCCCGCAACAGCATCAGGCTGCTACGGGAATGGTGGTAAGAATGGCGGAAGTTACTCCTTGTTGTGCTTGCCGATCTGGAAAGCCAACCAAAACCCGATCACGGCTAGTACAACGTAACATGCAAAGTTGCGCTTTATAGTTCTGGATAGAGGTGGTGC
>JAUNOJ010000106.1 GCA_030531135.1 Sutterellaceae bacterium
GATACGTGCGGCCCCGTCATGGCCGTCTTCGATTTGCCCGGCGAAGCTTTGACGGTGCTGTGCGCCACGTGGCTAAGCTGCGGCGCCGGCGTGGGCGTGGCCGCCAGCCTCTTGGCCTCCGGTAACCTGAATCCGCACGACATCACGATTTTGTCGCCCGCGCTTTTGCTGATGGCTTCTCAGATTCAGTACATGGGGCGCCTGTTGGGTGTGGCCGACGTGCCCAAGAAGTACTGGCCGTTTTTGATGCTCAACTCTTTGTTGATGGCCGGCCTCGGTATGTTCATCATGCGCTTCTTCGTCTAACCGCTCGTTAGATTCAAGTTGCAACAACGGCTGCAAGACACTTTGTTTTGCAGCCGTTTTTTCTTTTCCTATCGAATTTTCAATCGACACAACTCGGGCTTGACGACTTTGCCGGCAAAAAGCGGCAAATCCGTCATCGGCCGAATGCATTTGCCGTTCATCTCGGGTCTGACGGCAAACATATACGTGTCTTTGGCCCACTTGTCGTACTCGGAACTTGCCGGATCGAAGTCGCCCACATGCACGTCTCCCAAAGCGTGCACAAAGCGCGTACCGCCCAAACTGATAAGAACGTGTCCGACCGATTTTCCGTTTCCCAAAAAAAGCAAATCCCCGGCTTCGAATGTTTTGGTCTCTTCGGGCAAGCGCCCCGGCAAAGCCGCCATCTCATCGGTGTCGCGCGGTCCCACAAGCCCGGCCATCAACCATGCGACTTTCACCAACCCCGAGCAATCCATCCCGACCGAAGACGTCCCCGCCCAACGATAGCTGCGCCCCGTCAGTTGCAGAGCGTTGTGCGCAATTTGCGCACGCATTATTTCAGGCGTTTGCGCTTGATATACCTCTTCGAGCTTTTGCAACGCCTTGCGCTCAATCCAACCGGTTCTGCCATCTGGCAAGGCAATCAAAGTGCGGCTTTCTCCTGACTTGACAACGCTTACCAACGAACCCGCCGTCAGCATGGCAACCGGTTTCTCACCGCTTTCGGAACGAACCTCGGCTTCCAGTGCCGTGACCATAGCCTGCGGCTTTTGAAAATGCGTCTGAAAACTTTTTTGCGTCATCGCCTTCACTTGCAGACGATGCACCCAACCGTGATAGCCCTCGGGCGTCTGGATGCGCCACCAGCCGTCTTTTTCAAGCAGATAGACGGGTGTGCCCATCACCGCTTCGGAAACGATCTCGGAAGAGAATTTGGGCGCTCTGTGAATGGCTGCTACGGGCACGCGAACCACCCCTGCGACCGCGTCTGCCAACACGGCTCGATCGGGCAGTCGGCGTACGACGATTTTCGAATCTTTGTCCGCCGCAAGATGCGCAATGACCGTCTCTTCTGTCGTCGTCACTCGGATCGCCCCGTTTGCCCCTTGCGCGACATCCAAAACCTGCGTTTTGCGATCGTCGATCCATTTGCTCAATTCTTGCTTGACGTCCTTGGGCGTTGCTTGGGCCGCGACGCCGCCGACGAATAACACAGCTACCACAACAAGACAGATTTTCGATATTCGTTTTGCCACCTGTTTCTCCACAACCACGCTATCGCATTTTTCCACAATCTCTTCACAAGTTGCCAACCGATTCCTGACAACATACTCACAGAATTATCCACAATTTGACAGAAAAACAAACACGAAAGCGGAAAGCCAGCCTCGTTTCGACTGCTTTCCGCCTTAAAGCTTTCCGTTTGTCAAGTCTTAACGAATCTTGAGCTTGCACAACTCTGGCTTGACGGGCTTACCTGCAAAAAGCGGCAGATCCGTCATCGGCCGAATGCATTGTCCGTTCATTTCGGGTCTGACAGCAAACATGAACGTGTCTTTGGCCGACTTGTCGTACTCGGCACTTGCCGCATTCAAGTCCCCGACACGCACGTCGCCCCACGCGTGCACAAAGCGCGTACCGCCCAAACCGATAGCGACATGGTTTACAGACTTTGCGTTACCGAAAAAGAGCAGATCGCCGGCTTCGAACGTTTGCGTATCTGCAGGCAGACGTTGGGGCAATACCGCCATCTCGTCGGCGTCTCTCGGACCGACGAGACCGGCCATCTGCCAGGCGACTTTCACAAGCCCCGAGCCGTCGACGCCGAACGTTGACACACCGGCCCAGCGATAGCTGCGACCGATCAACTTCAGTGCGTTTTGCGCGATTTTCTCCCGCATTTGCACTTCGGGAAGGGCCTGATAGACCCGATCGAGACTTTGAAGCGCTTGCGTATCGATTCTCCCAGTTCTACCGTCGGGTAAAGCAATCAACGTTTGTTTGCCGAGTTCTTTGACAACGCTCACCAACGAGCCCGCCGTCAGTGTCGTCACCGTTTGCCGACCGTCTTCGGAGCTCACCTCGACTTCGAGCGCCGTCACCATGGCTTGCGGTTTTTGGAAATGCGCCTGAAAATCTTCGGGCGTCATGGCGATCACTTGCAGACCGTTGACCCAACCGTGATAGCCCTCGGGTGTTTGTACGCGCCACCAACCGTCTTTTTCAAGCATGTAGACGGGCGTACCCATCAGCGCTTCGGAAATGATTTCGGAAGAGGATTTCGGCGCTCTGTGTATGGCCGCAACGGGCACGCTGACAACACCTGCGGCAACGTCGCCCAACGACACGGCTTCGGGCAGACGCCGCACGACAATGTTCGGATTTTTCTTTTGTTCGAGGTACGCTACGACCGTCTCTTCGGTCGTCGTGACGACAACCGCGCCCGAGGCCCCCTGCTCCACGTCCAAAACTTGCGTTTTGTGATCGTCGACGAATCGACTCAACTCTTGCCCGACGTCTTTGTCCGTTGAGTGCACCGCTGCACACCCGGCGAGAAACGTCGCCGCCAAGACGCCGATACAAATTTTCGATATGCGCATAGCAACCCCCGATAAAAGATTTCCACAACCTGCTCACAAACTTTTAACAGCTTTCTGACAACATTTGCACAGATTTATCCACAGCCTGGCAAAAACCATAAAAAAACGGAAGCGGCCTTCATTGAGCCGCTTCCGCTTTGAAACAACTTGGCAAGACGTCAGGACAGCACCGGAGCCGCTTGCAAAGCCTGCAGGCGGCGGTAACGTGCGTTGTAGCGCGTAGGCAGGAGACTGCCCGTGACCATACCGAGGCCGGCCACGATAAAGCCGCCCAGAACAGCCGGGAAAACGTCGCCGGCACCCGTAAACGTCAGGAAAATCCAGGTGATGCCACCTGCGACAATCGACACCCATGCGCCTTGCGTCGTGGCCTTCTTCCAATACAAGCCCATCACCAAGGGCCAGAAGGCGCCCACAACCGGGAACTGATAGGCCATGGCCACCATGTCGTAAATGGCCGTGCCTTCAAACCAGAGGCTGTAGCACAAAACGGCAATGGCAAAAACAATAAGCGTCACGCGCATATAGCCCAATTCGCGGCCTTCGATTCTGACGTAGTTGCGCAGAATATTTTCCACAAAGGTCGTGGCCGGTGCCAACATCGTGGCCGAAGCCGTCGACATCACGGCAGACAAAACGGCGCCGAAAAAGAGCACGCGCAACCACCAGGGCATATAGTCGCGAATCAACGTCGGCAACAGACGCTGCGGATCGGTATTGAGTAAGGTTTCGCCCACGCCCGGCATGGCCAAGACGGCCGCGCACACAATAAACATCGGCACGAAGGCAAAAAGAATGTAGAAGATCCCGCCCAAAATCGGACCGCGAAC
The DNA here is from genome assembly GCA_030531135.1 of Sutterellaceae bacterium. Lineage (GTDB taxonomy): Bacteria > Pseudomonadota > Gammaproteobacteria > Burkholderiales > Burkholderiaceae_F > Duodenibacillus. The sequence continues at coordinate 3,719 of JAUNOJ010000106.1, forward strand.
GGCCGTCTTGGTGTCCTTAGCGCTCATCACGCGCTGAAAGACGTCCTGTTGCGGAATCGAGCCGATCATCATGGTAATGGCTGCCGACACCCAAAAGAGCCAACCGTTCCAACTCATTTCAGGCCAAGGATTGAAGAGTTCGCGCTTGTCGGCAAACTCGATCACGGCACCGACGCCGCCAGCCATGTCACTGGCACAAACGGCAATGGCGACAAGACCGGCAACGATGATGATCATCTGGAAAAAGTCGGTCACGGCCACCGACCACATGCCGCCGTAAACCGTGTAAAACAACACCACAAAGGTGCCGATGGTCATCCCCAAAGAAACACTCACCATGCCTTCGGTCACAAGGTTCAAAACCAAGCCCAAAGCGGCGATCTGAGCGCCGACCCAGCCCAAGTAAGACAAAATGATAAAAAAGGCGCAGGCCAGTTCGATTTTCTTGCCGTAACGCTTGCGATAAAAATCGCCGATGGTCAATAAGTCCATCTTGTAGAGCTTACGGGCAAAGAACATGCCCACCAAAATCAAAGCCATGCCGGAACCGAAAGGTTCTTCGATCACGCCGGCAATGCCGCCCTCGATAAAGCGCCCCGGCAAACCCAATACGGTTTCGCTGCCGAACCACGTGGCAAACGTGGCGGTAATCACCATAGCCAAAGGCAAAGAGCGCCCGGCTAAAGCGTAGTCCGCGGTATTTTGCACGCGACGTGCGGCCAAAAGCCCGATACCGACGGAAACCAGCATGTAAATGCAGACCAAAACGATCAGCTGCGTCATCGCACCTCTCCCTTAAAAAAGCGTAACGACGAGAGATTGAAAAAAACGTTATTCACTCACACTAACGTCCTTGCGAAGGTGGCTCTGCATGAAATATGTGAATTGCTTCGCAAGTTTTTTAGTAGATGCGCAGTATAGGAATACACAGCAAAAATTAAAGCCTCACGCGAAATTTTTTTTCCAAAATCGGCCTAACTTTCATTCATATCAAAAAAAGTTCGATTTTTCTGCCGTGCGAAGGGGAATTTCCCCTAAGTCAATTGATGGATATGCGTCAAAAATACGACACATTGCCTCCGTCTCGAAATCTCTTGCCGAACCGTGATCCGTCAAGGGTTCCCGCAAGTTTTTTCGATAAAAAAAGAAGGCCCGAAAGCCTTCTTTTTCGTCGCGAATTCGACAAAGTTTCAAACTCAGCCGAAAGTCGTCTTACTTGTTGTCTTGGACCTGCTCGATACCGGCCAACAACCAGCCGGTGGAATCGTCGGTGGCACGCACCAAAATCCAACGTTCGTGGACTTCTTCAAATTCGCCCGAAATCTTCATGGCGCCGTTAAATTCCACGACGGCAACGTGTTCGTTGCCTTCGGTCATCACGCCCAAGAGTTCGCTCGTCAGGTTGATGACTTCGGACGTCTGGGCCTGTGCACCGCGTTCACGCAACTGGTGCGTAATGGCGATAAAGAGATCGTTGGTCGTAAAGTCGCTGATTTCCACCACGTTGCCCGTATCCCAAGCCTTTTGAAGCTTGATGAAATTTTCCTTGGCAACGGCTTCGAAGCCGGCCTTGTCAAAACCTTCGGGAATGGCCGGACCGGCTGCGTCGCTCGTTGCGGACTGGCCGCGGCTAAACATGTCCATGACGCTGCCCGTGGCCGCCTGGCCGCCCATCATCGAAGCGGGTGTTGCGGCTTGCGTTGCCGGACGACTTTGTTCGGGAGCGGGCGTCGACTCAAAGTGCGTATTGCCCGAAGATGCATTGCCGTAACTTGCGGCGCCTGCCGGACGAGCCTTGCCCGCCATCAATTTGCCTGCCACAAGTCGGAACACAAAGAACAGTACCATGGCAAGCAAAGCCACCATAATGATCTGAGCAAACCCTTCACCCAAACCCAAAGCGCTCATCAAGGCCGTGATACCCAAAGCAGCGGCCGCGCCCATCAGAATACCGCGCCAGGGACTGGGCTTTGCGGCATTGGCAGCGGCAGCACCCGTTGCGGGCTTTTGCGCTTGTGCGCCGGGGTTGCGCTGAGCTTGCTGTCCCATTTGCGGAGCGGCAGGCTGGGGTGCCGCTTGGCGCAAAGTCGGTGCGGGACGACCGAAAGAAGAACCGCCGCCCAAGCGACGCGCGGCATCGGCGTCCATCGCGGTGGAAACAAGAATCAGGCCGACGGCCATCATGGCCAAAAGTTTTTTCATTTTTCTTTTTCTCAAAATTTAGTGTGGTTGGACACTTGAAAGTTTGAAGTGTCGTCAAAGCTCTTCGGGGCTTTTCTCTTCCCTCAAGACTGACTCTTAATTGTACGGATCCGCGTGTTTTTTCACTATGACAAAAAACCACAACTTTGTATGGAGTTTTTACAAAAAAGAGCGCTCTCGAAATCTGTCCGAGGCGCTCTTTGGCATTTGCAACCGTACGACCGTCAAACTTACGGCTTCACGCCGATATGCAA
>JAUNOJ010000107.1 GCA_030531135.1 Sutterellaceae bacterium
CTTGAAGATGACCGGCACACTCTTAAACGATCCCGCACGATTGCTCACGCACTCGGGCAAAGACAAAAAGATAAGGATCAAAACCGTCATCGCCGCCAAACCGATGATAAAAAACGACTCTTGCCAGCCAAAAAGGTGGCCTAATTTGGTACCGATCGGAACGCCTAAAACGGTTGCCACAATCGTGCCGCCCATCACCGCTGCCAAACCCACGGCGCGTTTTCCGCGAGGTGCCACGCGTGCGGCCAAAGGCACCATGATCGACCAGAAGACCGAGTGAGTTAAGGCCACCAAAATACGTGCCCCCAACAGCAACTCAAACGTCTGAACCCAGATCACCACAAAGTGGCTCAGAGAGAAAATGACAAGCAAAGCCAACAAGAGCTTGCGACGCTCCAATTTGGCAGTCAGAATCGTCAAAGGCAGCGACATCAACGCCACCACAAACGCATAGCCCGTGAGAATCAATCCCGTGAACGGCACGGTTTCATGAAGGCTTTCTGCGATGTCGGGCAATAGGCCTACAGGCAAAAATTCCGAGGTATTGAAAACGAATGCGGCAAAGGCCAAACCGATAATCGGATACCAAGCTGCCAAGCCCGATTTGGCTAAAGTCGGCGTACGCATAGTCAGTGAGTTTGTTACTTGAATTGTTTTTGAAATGTCAGACGGCAAAAAGCGCCCTCTAAACTCCCTCATTTCGAGCGCGCATCGTAGCGCGTTTTTAGGGGTAAAAAAGCGGTGCGAAGGTATTTTTTCGCACCGCTTTGCTTTTAGCCAAATTTGCTTGACCGTTTAGCCGAAGTTGTCCTTTAAAAGAATCTTCAAGCGTTCGCGATCTGCAGGGATATTGGGATTTTTCATCACGTCATTGGCCATGAAGGTCTTCATGGGTTTCATGCCCAAGAACTGGAAGGCCTTGTGAATGGGGAACATCACCGCGTCAATCCCTTTGCCTTCGAAAAATTCCTTTTCACCGGTAAAAGCAAACTTGGGGGCATTCCACGTGCAGGAAATCATGTAGCGGCTCTTTAAAAGACCGCCCGTGCCGTAATTGACATCCGGATCGTCGCGATGGCGTCCGTCACCCGTGATCATGCCTGCACCGAAGACTTCGTCAAAGTACTTTTTGACCTGCCAAGGAGTGGACATCCACCAAATGGGCGTTTGCAAAATCACGGCGTCGGCGTCACGCATCTTTTGGTTTTCCGCGGCAATGTCCCAGCCGTCGGCAATGCGCGTCACCGAAACTTCATAGCCCATAGCGGTCAATTCGTCCTTGGCAAGTTCTGCCAAAGCGTGATTGAGTTCACCCTTGGAGTGTCCGTAGGCGATACCGCCGTCGATAATCAAAACTTTTGCGGCCATAGACCGACTCCTTTCTTCTTTTCCAAGCGTCTCGCAAGTGACGCCCAAACTCTCTCTCTTTTCCGATCCCCGCAACAAACCCTCGGGGTCTTGCGCTCATTGTGCCCCGAGACGGCAACACAGTAAACGACAGGGGCTCAATGTTAACCCTTAATTCGAAGAAAAGAACACATTCGGGCAACAACTTAACTCACAAAGTCCCCGAACACGATGCGGCGCATCGCACCCCAGAAACCGTCCAAGCGTCCCGAGCGGGAGGTCACGGCGCCCGTGATGTTGCGGCGACGCACGGTTTCCAACAGCACGCCCACAACGGTGGCGTCTTCGGGATTTTCTAAGGTCAATGCGCTACGTTTTTGCACAGGCGGCTGCCCGATGCGCACGGGCAACCCGAAGATGGTCTCGGCCAACTCTCTAAATCCGGGCATCCTCGCCACACCCCCCGTGATCACAATGCCTGCGGCGGCTCTGGCCAACCACTTGTCTTTGGCCAAGTAGTACTGGGCAATCAAGCGCAGCATTTCCACCGAACGAGACTCGATGATTTCCACCACCTTGGCATTGTTGGCCGTGGTTTGTTTGTCGGTCGTTTCGTTCACGTAGCAGATGTTCTCAAAATTGTCTTCGGGTCTCAGCCCCACGTGCCCGTAGGTAAGTTTGATGTCTTCGGCGTCGTCAATGCGGCACTGCAAAATGGAGGCAATGTCGCGCGTAATCAAGTCGCCGCCCGAAGGGACGACTGCCGTATATTCGATATTGCCGCCTTGGTAGCAGGCAATATCCACGGCCCCGGCGCCGATATCGAGAAGCACTACACCCAATTCTTTTTCGGTAGGCGTCAAAACCCCTGCGGCACTGGCCCAAGGTTGCAACACCAAACCTTCCAAATCAAGGCTTGCGCGACGAATGCATTTGACCAAATTAATCACGACACTATCGGACCCCAAAGCCAAATGGGCGTGAGCCTTCAACACACTGCCCGCCATCCCCAGAGGATCTTGAATCATGGTGTCGTCGTTATCGATCGTATAGCCCTTGATGATGTGGCTCACCACACGATCGTCGGTACTTTCGGCGTCGGTTTTGGGATCAAAGGTCATGGCCAAGCGCGTCGCGCGCTTGATGTCGTTATTTTCAACTTCGGCATTGGGAAGCGGCGCCTGCCCCGTTTTGTTGACGCAATGAAGATGCTTTCCGGTCAGTGCGGCAGTCACCGTCGTGATTTTGCGCCGCGACATCTGTTCTGCTTCCGAAACGGCACTGCGAATGGAGTCCACGGCCAACTCCACATCCTGAACGCTGCCTGCATGAATGCCGTTGGCGCCCACTTTGCCGAAACCCAAAATGGACAATGCGCCGTTGTCGTCCACCTCGGCCACGGCAACCGAAATCTTGCTCGTACCGATATCCAATGCGGCAATGACGGAACTGTTCTGTACGCCTTCCATGCGAAAAAACTCTTGTGCGTTAATAACGAATAGTCAAAGAAATCATTTTACGGTCAAAAACCTGCGCCCGACAGATCGATTTCGGCGCCTTCGACAGCTGTTCCATGCGAAGTCGGTGTAACGGATGGAGCTTGCGCTTTGGGCTGAACCGCGGGCTTTGGCGCCGATTGAGATTGAGGTGCGACTTTCACGTCCTTCTTTTGGGTTGATGTCGGCGTCGGCGCCGCGCTCTTTACCTCGGGCTGCTTTTCTTTGTCCTTGGCGCTTTCGGTCTTTTTGTCGGCTTCGGTCTTTTTCACGGATTGCGCGAGCTTCCAGCTCGCCTGTCCCGCTTTGTCGGGCAACTTGGCGGCAAAGGCGTTGCGATACCGTGCGTCGATTCGTGCGGGCCAGCCGTGCATCATTTCGCAAACCCGATCGAAATTGTCCATCACCTGCGTTAAGCGCATCACCGGGCCGTTGGAAACCAAAGCACGACCGAGTTCGACCGTCAGGGCTTCGAAATAGTCGGAGTCCAACGTCACCGACCAGCTGCCGCGAAAAGTAACGTTGACGGCCTTCACGCGTGCTCCGATCTTGGCGGCTTCTTTTTGAAAACTCGGATACATGCGCACCATCTCAGAAACGTACTGCGGATCACCCCCGAAGGTCGGCATTTTGACGAGGTTGTCAATCGGCTCGTCGTTACTCGAAAACAAGGCGCCGGCATCGCTCACCAAACGCCCGTCGTCCCAAATCGCAATCGCTTTATGGCGAATGACATTGATATAAAGGCTATCGGGCCAAAGACGAATGACTTCGACGTCTTTAATCCAACCGATAGACTTGACCGCGTTTTTAATCCCTTCGATATCGACCGTGAGGAGATTGCCTTCGACTTTGTCGGAGACCGTTTGCGTGACTTCCTGCAACCCCAAGGCTTCCACGGGACCGCGAATTTCCAAGGTCTTGATGTCAAGCATGGGAGAGGTGAGCACGCGCCAGATGCCGTAACCCACGGCACACAAGACGGCCAAACGCACGACGTTGCCGATCGTCAAACGGCGCAAAGTTCCGACGATCAGCCCCCAAAAAAGGTGCCAAACGCCGCGCACAAGTCCCGTGATGATACTGCCCACAGTCACGCCGATCCGTCCTCACATCAGAGTCGATGATCCAACGTTGCCATCGAGGCAATGGTCATGCAAAGCGCTTCGTAGCTCAAACCCACGGCGCGTGCGGCCATCGGCACCAAAGAGTGCGGCGTCATGCCGGGGCTCGTATTGAGTTCCAAAAGGATAAAGTCGCCCGCATCATCGAGCATGACGTCGATGCGCCCCCAGCCTCTGGCGCCCAAAGCGGCAAAGGCGGCTTCGCACGTTGCCTGAATCTTTTGCGTTAAAGCCTCGTCGATCTTGGCGGGGCACTCGTAGTGCACCACATCGGTGTAGTACTTGTTTTGATAGTCGTAGTCGCCGTCGGGCGCTTGAATTTCAATGATGGGAAGCGCTTTGCCGCCGATGAGCCCCACCGTCAATTCGCGACCGAAAACGCGTTTTTCAACCAAGACGTGCGTGTCGTACTTCAAGCCTTCCGTCAAAGCGGCACGCAGATCGTCTACCGTGGCGCCCTTTAACTTCGTCACACCGATGGACGACCCCTCGCCCGAGGGTTTAACCACGACGTCGGCACCCAAAGCATCCAACACTTCTTGAGCTTGGTCTGCAGAAGTCACCGTGATGCCCTTGGCCACAGGAATGCCACAGGCGCTCCACACGCGGCGCGTCATGGTTTTGTCCATGGCAATGGCGCTTGCCATCACGCCCGGACCCGTATACGGAATCTGGAGATACTCCAGAGCACCTTGAATCGAGCCGTCTTCGCCGAAGTGACCGTGCAAAGAAATCATGACGCGATCAAATTTGCCGCGCAACGTTTCGATCGGCACTTCTTTGGGATCGATTTTGGTCACGTCCACGCCCGATTTTTTCAGGGCTTCATAAACGCCCGAGCCGCTAGAGAGCGACACTTCGCGCTCGCTGCTCATGCCGCCCAACAAAACGGCCACACGTCCTAAGCTTTTGGGATCGATTTCCGGATAGTTGCTCACTTTTTCTCTTCCTTCGTTTTTGCCGTTTTTCTTTTTAAATTATTTTCTTGGCCAACTGCTGCGGCACGCGGCCGATAGAGCCCGCGCCCATCGTCAAGACCACGTCACCGTCGCGCGCAATGCGATGAATCGCCAAGGGCACTTCTTCAATCTTTTCGCAGAAAATCAGATCGCCTCTAAAGACGGTGCGCACGGCTCTGGCCAAAGCTCTGCCGTCGGCACCTGCCACGGGCGCTTCGCCTGCAGGATAAACGTCTGCCAAGACAATGGCGTCGACGCTCGTTAAAACCTTCACAAAGTCTTCAAAGCAATCGCGCGTACGAGAGTAGCGATGCGGCTGGAAAGCCAAAATCAAGCGTTTGTCGGGCCAGGCGCCGCGTGCGGCGGCAATGGTGGCTGCCATTTCGTGCGGATGGTGTCCATAGTCGTCCACCAACGTAAATTTCGAGCCCGGAATCACATCCTCGTCTTCGATTTCCACTTCGCCGTATTGGGCAAAGCGACGACCCACACCCGTAAATTCGGACAAAGCTTTTTGAATCGCCTCGTCACTCACGCCCAAAAGCGTGCCCACGGCCACAGCCGCCAAGGCATTCGTCACATTGTGGCGTCCCGGGAGATTCAAAACCACAGGCAAGGGTTGGTGGCCTTCGCGCAAAATCGTAAAGCGCATTTGCGTGCCGCAAGGTTCAATGTCCACAGCCTGCACGTCGACATCCTCTGTCGTCCCGTAGGTGATTACGCGACGGCTGATGGAGGGAATAATCGAGCGCACGTTTTCATCATCGGCACACAGAACCGCGACGCCGTAGAAGGGCAAACGCCCCAAGAAGTCCACAAAGGCTTGCTTTAAACGCGCAAAATCGTGCCCGTAGGTGGCCATGTGGTCCTGGTCAATGTTGGTCACTGCCGCCACCACAGGCGTCAAATTCAAAAACGATGCGTCGGACTCGTCGGCTTCGGCGACGATATATTCGCCTGCACCCAAACGGGCATTCACGCCTGAGCTATTCAGTCTCCCCCCGATCACATAGGTGGGATCCATACCGCCCGCGGCCAACACGGCCGTGGTCAGAGACGTGGTCGTTGTCTTGCCGTGCGTGCCAGCAATGGCAATGCCTCGGCGCAAGCGCATGAGTTCGGCCAGCATCACGGCGCGCGGCACCACAGGAATGTGGGCGGCACGCGCGGCCACCACTTCGGGGTTGTCGTCGTGCACGGCGCTTGAAATCACGATGGCATCGGCCCCTGC
>JAUNOJ010000108.1 GCA_030531135.1 Sutterellaceae bacterium
ATCTTGGTGGTGTGTGTGATGTACTTGTTCTTGCAGAACTGGCGCGCCACCATCATTCCCACGATTGCCGTTCCTGTCGTGCTTTTGGGTACCTTCGGCGTGTTGGGTGTGCTCGGCTACTCGATTAACGTGTTGACCATGTTTGCCATGGTCTTGGCCATCGGTCTGTTGGTGGACGACGCCATTGTGGTGGTGGAAAACGTCGAACGCGTGATGTACGAAGAAAAGTGCGATCCGCGTACGGCCACCATCAAGTCGATGAATCAGATTACGGGTGCTTTGATCGGTATTGCCATGGTGTTGTCGGCCGTGTTCGTGCCGATGGCCTTCTTTGGCGGCTCCACCGGTGTGATTTATCGTCAGTTCTCCGTGACGATCGTCTCGGCCATGGTGCTTTCCGTGATTGTGGCTTTGACCTTGACACCGGCTCTTTGCGGCACGATGCTTAAGCAACATGCCGAAGACCATGAACGCGCCACGACGGGCTTTTTCGGCCGCTTCAACCAAGCGTTTGACGCTTTGACCAGCGGCGTGCGCGTGTCGGTTCAGGCCATGGTGCGTCGCATTCTGCGTTTGATGCTGATTTATGTCGTGCTTTGCGGCGGCGTGGTGCTGGGCTTTATGAAGATTCCGAGCGCCTTTATGCCGGCAGAAGACCAGGGCGTGTTGATGATGATGCTGCAAACGCCTGCGGGCGCTACGGCGGAACGTACCGACGAAGTCTTGGCGCGTTTCCAGCAGACGGTTTCCAAGACCGAAGCAAAGGATGTGGACGCTATCTTTACGGTGCGCGGCTTCTCCTTTGCCGGTACGGGTCAAAACAACGCCATGGGCTTTTTGAAGCTCAAGGACTGGGACGAACGTAAAGATGAGTCGAGCTCGATCAATTCGATCATGATGCGCTCGATGGGCGTGTTGTTCTCGCCCAACTTCAAAGACAGCCAAGGCTTCGTGTTCCCGTTGCCTGCCGTGCCCGAACTCGGTGTGGCCGAAGGTTTCGACTTCTATCTTCAGGATCGCTCCGGTCAGGGACATGAAAAGCTGATGGAAGTCTTGGGCATGTTCTTGCAAAAGGCCAACGCCGATCCGCGTTTGGTGCAGGTGCGCCACAACGGTATGGCCGACAGCCCCATGGTGCAGGTCAATGTCGACTACGACAAGGCGCGCGCCTTGGGTGTGACCGATACGCAGATCAACACGACGTTGAATGCCGCTTTCGGTTCGTCTTACGTCAACGACTTTATGGATCGCGGTCGCTTGAAGAAGGTTTACGTGCAGGGCGTGGAAGACGCACGTGCCGAATTGACCGATTTGTCGAAGTGGTACGTCAAGAGTTCTTCGGGCAAGATGGTGCCGTTCGGCAGCTTCGTTTCGACCGAATGGAGCTACGGCTCGCCGCGTCTGGATCGCTTTAACGCTATTGAAGCCGTCAATATTCAGGGTAGTCCCGCTGCCGGCGTTTCTTCCGGTCAGGCTATGCAGATCATTGAAGACATTCTGGCCGAAATGCCGCACGGCTACTCCATCGAATGGAACGGTGTGTCGTATCAGGAACGTGTTGCCGGCAGTAACGCAGCGCCCTTGTATGCACTCTCGATTCTGGTGGTGTTCTTGGCTCTGGCCGCTTTGTACGAATCGTGGACGATTCCCGTGGCCGTTATTATGGTGATTCCGTTGGGCGTGTTGGGCGCACTCGGTTTGACCTGGGTGACCGGCAAAGAAAACGACGTCTACTTCCAGGTGGGTCTGTTGACCACTGTGGGGTTGGTGGCTAAAAACGCTATTTTGATCGTGGAATTTGCACGAGAATTGGTTGACAGCGGCTGGGAAGAACTTAAGGCTGTGGTCGAAGCCGTTCGCTTGCGTTTGCGTCCGATTTTGATGACGTCTCTTGCCTTCGGTTTGGGTGTTTTGCCCTTGGCTATGGCAAGCGGTGCCGGTGCCGGTGCGCAGTCGGCCATCGGTGTAGCCGTGTTGGGCGGTATGATTACAGGTACATTCTTGTGTATTTTCTTCGTGCCGGCTTTCTACGTGCTGATTTTGCGAATTTTCGGTCGCAAAAAGGCCGTCGTTGCCGAACCTGCCGAAACCAAGTAAATCGATCGAAGTCACTGTCGGCGGAGTTCGCCGACAGTGATTGAAAACACAACCTCAAAGTCGACACTCGACCGAGGTTTTGACGAATCGATATCGATTCGTTCATCAAGGAGTTGAATTATGCGTAAGAGTATCTGCCTGTTGCCTTTGGCTGCCGCACTGATGCTCTCCGGGTGCGTGTCTCTTGCCCCGGATTATGAACAGCCGCAAGCCCCGGTGGCTCAGGCGTGGCCTCAGGACGAGGCTACGAAAAATGCCGTCGTTTTGACCGAAGGTCTTCAACAGTGGGGCGACTTTTTTACCGATCCCAAGCTCATTGCTTTGATTGAAAAGGGATTGGAAAACAACCGTAGCCTTCGCTCGGCCATCATGGCCGTTGAACAAGCCAGAGCGCAGTACGGCGTGAGCCGCTCGCAGCTCTTTCCCAGCGTTGCTGCCGTGGCCGAAGAAACCGCAAGCCGTACGCCGCGCTCGGTCAATAGCGCCGGTCGCGACGTCACCAGTCATGTCTATTCGGCCTCTTTGGGTATGAGTTCTTACGAACTCGACCTTTTCGGTCGCGTGCGTAACCTCAATGAACAGGCTCTGCAGGCTTATTTCCAGACGGAAGCCGCACAGCGCACGGCACAAATGACGGTCGTGACCGAAATCGCCCAGACTTGGTTGTCGTTGGGCGCGGCTAAAGAACAGTTGCGTTTGGCAACGAGCACCTATGAAAGCCAGCTCGAAAGCTTGGAATTGACCAAGAAGAGCTACGAACTCGGCGCTTCGAGTCAGTTGGACGTCCAGCAGGCTTTGACCACCGTGGCAAGCGCCAAGACCGCACAAGTGCAGGCAATGCGAGCCGTGTCGCAGTATCGCAATGCCTTGACCCTTTTGGTGGGCGACAGTGTGGATGCATCTTTGGAACCCGAAGGTCTGGTTGAAAACGTCACCAAGACCGTGTCGGCCGCTTCCAACATCCCGAGCGAAGTGCTCTTGGCTCGTCCCGATATCGCTTCTGCCGAAGCCGCATTGCGTTCTGCCAATGCCAATATTGGCGTGGCGCGTGCCGCATTCTTCCCGAGTATTTCGTTGACGGGCACGTTCGGTACGACTTCGACCGAATTGTCCGACCTCTTTGGCGGCGGCACGCGTATGTGGAGCTTTATCCCCAACATTACGTTGCCGATCTTTACGGGCGGAGCAAATCTTCAGACGTTGAGAGCTGCCGAAGCTGCGCAAAAGCAGGCTGTGGCCGACTACGAATTGGCGATTCAAACAGCCTTTAAGGAAGTGGCAGATGCGCTGGCCACCGAAGGCACCGTTGCCGACGAATTGGCTGCAACGCAAGAATTGGCCGATGCCACCGCTCAGAGCTATAAACTTTCCGAAGACCGTTATCGTAACGGCATGGACAGCTACTTGACGGTGTTGGACAGCCAACGCTCCAATTTCTCGGCTCAGCAAAGCTTGATTTCCGCCAAGCTGGCTCGTGCCACGAGTGCAGTGACGCTCTACAAGGTGTTGGGCGGCGGCTCTCAGTTGGTGCAAATAGAGCAAGAAAACGAAGCTAAGGCGCAGTGATGACGGTTTCGGATGCTGCATTACTCGAACAGCGTCGAGAAGCCATTCTCGATGCTGCTTGCGATGATTTTGCCGAAAAGGGATTCACCGCGACGACGATGGCACACATCGCCAAGCGTGTCGGGATGAGTGTCGGAAATCTCTATAACTACTTTCCGAGCAAGGATGCGATTTTAAGCGCCCTTGCGCAACGGGAGAGCAGTCAAAATGCGGAGTATGCCAGACGCTTCATTCGCGGTGAAATCAGTCATTCGGAGCAACGCAACAATTTGATTGCGCACATCAAAGAGCGCATGAAACCGATGCAAGCCCGCGTGATGCTCGAGGTCTTCGTCGAAGCAACGCACAACGACAAGATTGCCGAGATCGTACACCGCTATGACGAGGACGTCCGTGCGTTTCTCACGGAAATCTACACGCAGGCGGGATTGACGCCCGAGCAGATTAGCGCCAAGATCTCCGTCAACATGGTTTTGATGGATGGCATCATGATTCGTGCGCTGTCGCAACCGGATTTGGACGCCGACTTTGTGGCGCCCATTATTGCCGATAAGATACTGACGTTGCGTTAAGTTTTCGCCGAAATTCGTTTAACAAAACCGAACTCGGGCAACCGGGTTCGGTTTTTTAATGGTGCGCCCAGCATGGCGCGATATCTAGGGAGTGGAAGTCTCCTACTCGCCCGATGAGGGGAAGAGTTAGCGACTCGGCAAGAGCGTCTTGGTAACAAGGGGTTTGGAGGAAGCCGATAGCAAAATGCATGTTCGACGAACAGGAAGCGGATATGAGGCATGGCTGTAGGGCATGAAGGCCATAAGATTCAACGCCCGATACTCATACGGATACAGCAACGTAGATCCGACGGACAGGCAGGAAAGGTACGCGCAATACCTGGGGAGAACCTGATTGGTGCCGAAAGGCTACCGAAGCCGCGAGGTTAGGGATGCTAATCAGGTGGTCAGCAGAGGTCATAGTAAGGGAAACCTGAAGGACCGAACGTTAATAAGTGAGTAGAGGTAGGAACTCTAATGGAAAATGTAGAACCCAGCAAAACACCTGCATGGTGTCCGGGAACCGGAGGGGACGGGAGAGCCGCCCCGAAAGGCGGAAACGGCGGAGATGATGGGCAGCATACCATTGCGAACCTAAACTGGACGAAAGCTCAACCTAGACGGTATCCGCTCATGAAGTATGTCACTTTGGCACTTTATGAGGCAGCAGGTAAGGTTATTGAGAACCGCGGTGGCGCCGGTGTTGACGGGGTAACCGTGGACAAACTAATCGAACTGTTGGATACACATGGGACTGGTATATGCCGAAAACTCGAGACGGGGACATACATCCCCGCTCCGGTTAGACGAGTCGATATACCCAAGCCAAATGGAGGAACGAGAATGCTCGGAATTCCGACTGTGTTGGATCGAACGATTCAACAGGCCATCGTGATGGTCATCGAATCGGAATTTGAAAAGCAATTCTCCGACCATAGCTATGGCTTTCGTAAAGGACGCAGTGCTCATCAAGCAATAGAAGCGGCTCAGGAATACGTCAAACAAGGCTACCGTTGGGTAGTGGAGATTGACCTTTCCAAGTTCTTCGACCGCGTGAACCACGACAAGCTCATGGGTATTATTGCCCGTGTAATTGACGATAAGCCGATGCTCAAATTGATCCGCCGATATCTTACGGCAGGGATCATGGAGGGCGGTTTGGTTTCGCAAAGAGTCAAAGGCGTACCTCAAGGCTCACCCCTAAGTCCGTTACTGTCAAACATAATGTTGACAGAGCTGGATAGAGAGCTTGAGAAACGAGGTTTGCACTTCTGCCGATATGCGGACGACTGCAACATTTACGTTAAAAGCGAATTGGCGGCCAAAAGAGTATTGGCATCCGTCACGAGATACTTAGAGGAGGTGCTCAAGTTGCAGGTTAATCGCGACAAGAGCGGCACCTTTCGTCCGAAGGATTCGGTTTTCCTCGGATACAGTATGACAAACGGCGGAGCCAGAATCGAAGTGGCACAAAAGGCGATTGATCGCCTATGGATCAAAATCCGCAAGATATTGAATCAGTCACGAGGGATGTCACTGGGGCAGTGTATCCAACGCCTCTCAAAGACCTTGCGAGGTTGGCGTAATTACTATTACCTCGACAGGCGCAAGGGATTCTTTGAGAAGATTGATATACACATCAGGAGGCATCTGAGGAAACTGCAATGGATCGCGTGGAAAAGACCGAAGACGCGAGAGCGTGAGCTTAGACGCCGAGGCATAGATCCATACACGGCTTGGAAGAGCTCGGTTAACGGGAGGGGAGCTTGGTGGAATGCAAACGCGATACATATGCGCAACGCACTCCCCATGACCTTCTTTAGGGAAAATAGGCTGTATAGTCTCGCGACTATGGCGATTGTTTAACGAAGCGCCCATTGCGGTCCCGCACGATGGGTGCTGTGAGAAGGGGAGCGGGCAACCGCTCTCCTTACTCGAT
>JAUNOJ010000109.1 GCA_030531135.1 Sutterellaceae bacterium
CGAGTTGGCTCACGGCTTTGGCAACTGCCGATTGCGTGATGCAAAGTTGCGCTGCCGCACGGCGAATACCGCCGGTGCGCACCACCGTCAGAAATGCTTTGACTTGCCGGATTTTCACCGCGATTCCCTCAATTTGATACTTCGATAAGTCCGTGTTTTTGTCGATTATCGCACGAACACGGTGTGGGCGGTGTTGAGACGTTTGTCGGCTCGAATCGAAATTTCGATCTAAAAATCAACGGTCTGCCGATTGAGAATAAAAGCGCCTCGATCGCTTGTTGTCCCGGTAACGAGAGCCCGAGTTTTTTCTTTTGCCTATTTTTGCAATACGTTGGTTCAATCAGGCAAGAGCGCGCAGGAAAAATCGACCATAATGCTAGGCACGAAAAGAATGAACCCCATTGAGGACAGATTACTTATGCAACGCATTGAAAATGTGCACCTTGAAGGTGAACGCCCCTTGTACGCTTTGAAAAACGCCATTGTTGTCGACTCCGAAATCGGCGTGGGCGAATCGAGCTTAAAGCACTGCGACAACCTTGAATTCGAACGCATGCGCTTCGGCGGCAAATATCCGCTGTGGCACAGCCGCCATATTCTGGTGAAAAACTCTCACTTTTTGCCCGGCGCACGCGCTGCCGTCTGGTATTCCGAAGATCTGCGTTACGAAGACACGATCATCGATGCGCCCAAGATGTTTCGCGATGCCAAAGACATTACGCTCGTGAGAACGTCTTTGAACGATGCTCTGGAAACGTTCTGGCACACGCAAAACGTGCACTTGCAGGATGTGACGGTCGAGCACGGCGACTATCTTTTTATGAGCTCGGAAAACATCGTCATCGAAAACTACCGCCACAACGGCAACTATGCTTTCCAGTACTGCAAGAACATCGAGATTCGCAACGCCAAGATCAAGAGCCGCGACGCATTCTGGAATTCGGAAAACATCACCGTGATCGACTCCGAAATCGAAAGCGAATTCCTGGCTTGGCACTCCAAGAACCTGCGATTGATTAACTGCACGATCTCCGGACCCCAACCGTTGTGCTACGCTCACGACTTGGTGATGGAAAACTGCGTCATGGCGCCCGACAGCACCTTGGCATTCGAATATTCGACCTTAAACGTCAATTGCCGCGGGACGATTCCGTGTGTGAAAAATCCCAATGGCGGTCGCATTCAGGCCGATAAAATCGACGAAATCATCTATGACGAGTTTGCCTTTTCGCCACGTGAAAATACGACAATTGTCGTTAACAACCATTAATTTTCGATAACAGACATGCAAAACGCTTTTGATTTCGACAAACTCATCGATCGCGTCCACTCCGACAGCTTCAAGTGGGGCGATGCGCGCAACGAAGACGCCATTCCGATGTGGGTGGCAGACATGGACTTTGAAACGGCTCCCGTTGTCAAAGCTGCGGTTCAAAAGCGTGCCGAGCACGGTGCCTTCGGTTATGTATTGGTCCCGGACAGCTATTATCAGGCCATGCATACGTGGTACAAGACGCGCCACAACTGGGAAATCGATCCCAAGAGCGTGATTGTGACCACCGGCGTGGTGCCTGCCGTATCTGCCGTCATCAAGGCTTTGGTGCCGCAGGGCGCCTCTGTCATTCTTCAAACGCCCGCCTACAACTGTTTCTTTACCTGCATCACCAACAACGGTTGCAAGGTTTTGGAAAATCCGCTCAAAAAAGTGGACGGCTACTGGCGCATGGACTTTGACGATTTGAAGGAAAAAGTCAAAGAAGCCAAGTTCTTCCTTTTGTGCAATCCCCACAATCCGGTGGGGCGCTCCTGGAGCGAAGAAGAATTGACGGAACTTGCCCGCATCTGCAAAGAAGCGGGTGTGACGGTTTTAAGCGATGAAATTCACTGCGAGTTCGTGTTCGGGCAACATAAGCACACGGCTTTTGCGTCGTTACCCAAAGAAATCCGTCCGACCACGGTCGTGGCAACTTCAGGCTCCAAAGCTTTCAATACGGCAAGCCTGCAAAACGCCTTTATCGTGGCCGAAGACGCCTATACGTATAACGTCATTGAGCGCGCGATCAATGTGAACGAAATTTGTGACGTCAACGGCTTTGGCGTCGCCGCTATGACGGCTGCTTGGAGTGAAGGCGGCCCGTGGCTCGATGCCTTGTGCGCGTATTTGGAAGAAAACGATCGTGCCTTGCGTCAGGTTTTTGCCGAAGTATTGGGAGACGATTTAAAGAAATTCCCCATGACGCCTTTGGAAGCCACTTATCTGGAATGGATCGACTGCCGCGTGTTGAATGTGGAAGACGCCGACATCGAAGAAGAATTGAAGAAGGTGGAAAAAGTGCGCATCACCCACGGCTCTCACTACGGCAAACTCATGGGTACGGGCTTTATTCGCATCAATATCGCCTGTCCGAGAGAGCGTTTGTTGGAAGGCGCCAAGCGTATCGCCACAGGTCTTAAGCGTTTGCTGAATAAGTCCGCTTAAGCGCAAATTTCAAGATCAAAAGAAAACCGCCTGAAGGATTTTCCCGCAGGCGGTTTCTTTATGCGTTTGCTTTTTGTAAAGCGACGGACTACACCACGATGCAACCGTGTTCGCCGACCGGACGCGGCTGGATCATGCCGATGCGATAGACCTTTTCGCCCTGTTCTTCAAAAAGCTTCATGGCGCGATCTGCATCTTCGGCGGCCACAACCACGGCCATACCGATACCGTTGTTGAAGACGCGATGCATTTCGTGCGAGTCGATGTTGCCCTTTTCCTGCAACCAGTCGAAGATGGCCGGACGCTGCCAGCTGTCGCCCTTGACAACGCACTGCAGGTCGTCGGCCAACACGCGCGGAATGTTTTCCACCAAGCCGCCGCCAGTGATGTGCGCCATACCCTTGATTTTCACCGACTTCATCACTTCAAGCACTTGCTTGACATAAATGCGGGTGGGTTCCATGGCGCGATCGGCCAAAGTAGCACCGTCAAAGGGCATGGACCAGTCGGCACCGGCCACTTCGACCACCTTGCGAATCAAAGAGAAGCCGTTGGAGTGGGGGCCGGAACTTGCCAAACCCAACACCACGTCGCCCGGAGCAATGGATTTGCCGTCGATGATTTCGTCTTTTTCAACGATACCCACGGCAAAGCCTGCCAAGTCGTATTCGCCTTCGGGGTACATGCCGGGCATTTCTGCAGTTTCGCCGCCGATCAAGGCGCAGCCTGCCAATTCGCAGCCCTTGGCGATACCTTTGACGACGCGCTCGGCCGTATCCACGTCAAGCTTGCCACAACCGAAATAATCCAGGAAGAAAACGCTCTTGGCACCCTGCACCAAGATGTCGTTGACACTCATGGCCACCAAGTCCTGGCCCACGGTGTCGTGGCGACCGAGCTTAAAGGCCAGCATCAATTTCGTGCCGACGCCGTCGGTACCGGAAACCAACACGGGGTTCTTGTATTCCTTGCCGATTTCAAAAAGAGCACCGAAACCGCCGATGGAGCCGAGCACACCGGGAATCATGGTCTTTTTCGCAGCAGGCTTGATGCGTTCGACGAGTTCATCACCGGCATCAATGGAAACGCCGGCGGCAGCATAAGAAAGTTGAGTCATTTTTTTGAAAGTTTTGAGAGGTTGATTTCGGTATCTTGCCCAAGTCGCGCTAAACTTCGCAAAATACCCGACCGTAACCCGTATATTTTAGCGCATCAATGGGGGCGGTCGAAAAGTTTTTACTTTCCGAACGTGCTATAAAGCATCCGTAAATTTGTAACCCATCAACGACGGAAACCGAAGTTAACGTGCTGACACAACCCAGAGAACAACTCCTATTGGATTTGATCGAGCCCGAAGGCCCGACGCTGGATAATTTTGTCTGCGGCCAAAACGGTGAAGTCGTCGCTGCCCTGAAAAATTGTTTGGCGGGCGAGGGGCCCCAATTTATCTACCTTTGGGGCCCGAGCGGTTGTGGCAAAACCCATCTGTTGCGCGCCATGACCCCGTGCCAGCGCTGGCGCGTGCCCGAGTTTGACGAAGACGTCGCCATTTATACGGTCGACAACGTCCAAGAGCTCGATGCCGAAGACTTGGAAAAACTTTTCCATTTGATGAATGCCGTCAGAAGTCATCCCGAAACGCGCATCATCGTTTCGGGTAACGTCTCGGTGGCCGAACTCAACATCCGCGAAGATATTACGACGCGCCTGTCCTGGGGCCTCGTTTACCGCATCCGTTATCTGCCGGGCGACTTGGCGCAAGCCGAATTCGATCGTTTGGCCAAAGAACGCGGCATTGAAATGACGCCCGATCTGGCGCAGTGGGTGGTCACGCATTTGAGCCGCGACATGCGCGACTTGCGTCGTTATCTCGACGTGGTGGATCGCTTTGCCATGCGCAACAAGCGCCGTGTGACGTTGCCCTTGTTGCAAGAGTGCTTGCAGCAGTTTTCGCGCAATTGAGACTTCCTCATTTTTCCAAAAATCGAAAAACCGCCGAGCTTTTTCAAGATTGATAAGCGTTGCTTATCGTACGATAAACCATTGTTTTTGGGTGAATTGTTAATCTCTCCGACATCTGTCCAATAGGTGTATGGACCACCGCAATCCGCAAAAAATTTCGGAGAGAAAAATGAAAACGCAAGCATTTCGAACGACTGCCGTTGCGGCAATTTTGTGCGGGGTTGCTTCTGTTGCAACCGCAACCGTCACTGCCGGCACATATACGGGGGAGGCGCCCGGCAAAATGAGCACCGTTCGGGCAACGGTCACGCTTTCGGCCGACGGGCGCATCGACGACGTCACGCTCGACGTTTCGGGAGAAACGCCGGAGTTGGGTGGAGCGGCCGCCAAAAAGATTGCGCCTGAAATCGTGGCAACGCAAAGCACGGCGGTCGACGCCGTAAGCGGCGCCACCGTTTCGTCGCAAGCGATCAAAAACGCCGTGGTTGCCGCCCTTGTCAAGGCCGGTGCCGATCCCAAAAAGTACGACGTGAAGGTGCAAAAGAAGATCGGTCCCGATGAGGTGATTTCCGCCGATGTGGTCGTTGTCGGTGCCGGAGCCTCGGGAACGGCGGCGGCGCTCGCCGCTGCCGAGTCCGGAGCCAAGGTCGTCGTGCTCGAAAAGACACCGGCGGCGGGCGGCGCTTCCAAGATCGCTATGGGTCTTTTTGCCGTGGAAAGCCGACAGCAAAAGGAAATGTTCAAAAACGATCCCGAAATGCTCAAAGTGCTCAGCAAAGACGCACTCTACACCGAGCTTATGGATTACAACCACTACTTGAGCAATGCTCAAATCACGCGTCGCGTCGTGGATATGTCGGGTGACACCGTCGATTGGTTGCACGGTTATGGCGCAGACTTTAAGCTCGTCGAAGACAATATCCAGCAAGGGCAAGACCCTTATCCCTTGCGCTGGAGAATCTATCATCGCTATGTCGACAGTCCCGCTGCCTTCAAGAATATGTACACGGCTTTGGGCAAAATGGGCGGCAAACTGATGACGCAAACGCGTGCGTTTGACCTTGAACAAGATAAAGACGGTAACGTCACGGCCGTGATTGCCCAAAAAGCCGACGGTGCCAAGTTAACGGTGAAAACCAAAGCCGTCGTGATCGCTTCGGGCGGTTTCGGGGGCGACGCCAAGCACTTGGCGAAGGCCATGGAAAGCGAAAACATCACGCAGCGCATCGCTTGGAGCAATAACGGCGAGGGGCTTGAGATGGCTTGGAAGGCCGGCGCGCAGAAGTTGGGCGAAAACCATGCTCTGATTCATGGAGCGGAATTTGACGGGCTGGCAACCTCGGCATCCAAAAACGGTAGCCACATGGTCGACGCCAACGTTTTGGTGCGTGTTTTGAAAACACCCTTGATGTGGGTCGATACGGCCGGTCATCGCTTTGCCAACGAAGAGTTGGTTTACGACACCGTGTATTGGTCAAACGCCGGTTATTCGATCGGCGGCAAGTATTTTGTGATCGTCGACGGCGCAACGTTGGATGCCTATACGGCAGACAAAATCCCGTTTGAACGAAACCTCGCGCATTCCACGTTCGTAAGAGCGGGGTCAAGCGAGGTTGACGAAGTCAATTTTTCTCTATATCA
>JAUNOJ010000110.1 GCA_030531135.1 Sutterellaceae bacterium
AAGGTGAACGGGCGCATTGTGCCGCTGGAGACGGAGCTGCAAACCGGCGACCGCGTGGAGATCATCACCTCGCCATCCTCCAAGGGGCCGGGCACGGACTGGCTGCGCATCGTCAAAACCCAGCAGGCCAAGGCCAAGATTCGCCAGTTCTTAAAGCGCGAGCTGCGCGGGGAAAACGTCGCCAAGGGCCGGGACATGCTGGAAAAGGAGGCCAAGCGGCGCGGCGTATCGCTCTCCGCGCTCACCAAGCCCGAATACTACGAGGGGATTCTCAAGCGCTACGCCTTTTCCGACATCAACGATATCTACGGCGCGGTGGGCTATGGCGGCATCGCCAGCGCCTACGTCATCAGCCGCCTGCTCGAGGAGCAGCGCAAGAACGAGACGCCCGCGCTGCCAAAGGTGCAGGAGGTCTCCCACGAGGAGGTGCAAAGCCACCTCGGCAAGCCCACGCACGGCATCTATGTCAAGGGCGAGAGCGGCATGCTGGTGCGCTTCGCCCGCTGCTGCAACCCCGTTCCGGGGGACGAGATCATCGGCTACATCACCCGCGGGCGCGGCGTGACGATTCACCGCGTGGATTGTCCGAACGTGAAAAATTTGGCTGCCAACGAAACCGAGCGCATGATCGATGTGAGCTGGGGCAATCAGGCCGATGCCATTTACCCGGTCGACATCTATATCGTGGCGCGCGACCGCCAAGGTTTGATCAAGGATGTTTCCGAAGTGTTTATGCGTGAAAAGCAAAATATCATCGGCATCAATACGGTCAACGTCAAGGGCGATGCGCACATGCGTTTTTCCGTCGAAGTGCGATCTTCGTCCGATATTCAGCGCTCTTTGACGCAGTTGCGTGAGTTGAAGGGGGTTTTGAGCGCCAGACGCGCATAAGCAAAAAAAACTTTTTCGAAAGAAAGAATGCAATAAAATCAACACTTTTTAGAATTTAATGAAAAAAGTTCGTAGAAAAACTTGCAAAAGTCCAAAAAAGGCTTCATAATACGAACTTCTTCAGGCACATAGCTCAGTTGGTTAGAGCATCACCTTGACATGGTGGGGGTCGTTGGTTCGAATCCAATTGTGCCTACCAGAATTCTATGGAGATACCTTGAAAATGCGTTTGGTTGAGTTTTCTCGAACGACGACCACCCGTGAGCAATAAGTTCTGCGGGCGCGCAAGGTAGATCGACAAAAAGGAGTGCGGCTCAAGCAGAGCGGCGCTCCTTTTTTTTATAATTCGGTTTTCGTTAATTTTTCGAGTGTTCGATCCCGACACTCGGTGAGGAGTAGGAAATGATCGCAATCACGTTGCCGGACGGTTCCGTACGTGAGTTTGAGAGCGCCGTCACGGTTGCTCAAGTCGCCCAGTCGATCGGCGCAGGTTTGGCTAAGGCCGCTTTGGCCGGTAAGGTTGACGGTAAGTTGGTGGATTTGTCTCATACGATTGAGGCTGACTGCACGCTGGCGATCATTACGGGCAAAGATGCCGAAGCGCTCGAATTGATTCGTCACTCGACTTCTCACTTGATGGCACAAGCCGTCAAAGAACTGTACCCCGAGGCCGAAGTCACGATTGGGCCGGCCATCGAAAACGGCTTTTACTACGACTTCAAGTTTGAGCGCGCCTTTACGCCGGAAGACTTGGAAAAGATCGAAGCCCGTATGCATGAGCTCGTCAAGAAGGATATTCCGATCGAGCGCTACACGTTGCCGCGCGACGAAGCTATTTCGTACTTCAAGTCGATCGGCGAACACTACAAGGCCGAAATCATTGCCGACATTCCCGAAGGCGAAGTGTTGTCTTTGTATCGCCAGGGCGACTTCACGGATCTTTGCCGCGGTCCTCACGTGCCGAGCACGGGTAAGCTCAAGGTCTTCAAGCTCATGAAGGTGGCCGGCGCCTACTGGCGCGGCGACAGCAAAAACGAAATGCTGCAGCGTATCTACGGTACGGCTTGGGCCACCAAGGACGATCAGGCTGCCTACCTTCACATGCTCGAAGAAGCCGAACGACGCGACCATCGCCGTTTGGGCAAGGAACTCGATCTCTTCCATTTGCAGGAAGAGGCACCGGGCATGATTTTCTGGCACGCCAAGGGCTGGACCCTGTGGCAGGTGGTCGAACAGTTCATGCGCTCGATCTATCGCAAAAACGGCTATCAGGAAGTCAAGGCACCGCAGCTTTTGGATCGCTCCTTGTGGGAACGCTCCGGCCACTGGGCCAAGTATCGCAGCAACATGTTTACGACCGAGTCGGAAAACCGTTACTACGCCTTAAAGCCCATGAACTGCCCGGGTCACATTCAGCTTTTTAACGCCGCACTGCGCAGCTATCGCGATTTGCCCTTGCGTTTCGGCGAATTCGGTCAGTGCCATCGTAACGAACCCTCGGGTTCTTTGCACGGCTTGATGCGTGTGCGCGGCTTTACGCAAGACGACGGCCATATCTTCTGTACCGAAGATCAGATTTTGAAGGAATGCGTGGACTTCACCAAGCTTGTCAAGGACGTGTATCACACCTTCGGCTTTGAAAGCATTCTCTACAAGATCGCCACGCGCCCCGAAATGCGTATCGGCGAAGACGCCGTGTGGGATAAGGCCGAAGCCGCTTTGATCGAAAGCTTGAAGGCCAGCGGCGTGGAATACGAAATTCTGCCGGGCGAGGGTGCCTTCTACGGTCCCAAGATCGAATACCACTTGAAGGACTGCTTGGGTCGTACGTGGCAGTGCGGCACGATTCAGGTCGACTTCCAGATGCCGGGGCGCTTGGGTGCCGAATATGTGGCCGAAGACAACACCCGCAAGGTGCCCGTGATGCTTCACCGCGCCATTTTGGGTTCTCTGGAACGTTGGATCGGTATGTTGATCGAACACTACGCCGGCGCCATGCCCGTGTGGATGAGCCCGGTTCAGGTGGCCGTTGCCTCCATTACCGATGCGCACGCCGAATATGCGCACCAAATTGCAACGAAAATGACCGAAATGGGCTTGCGAGTGGTCGAGGATTTGCGCGGCGAAAAAATCAACTATAAAATCCGCGAATTGAGTCTGCAGAAATTGCCCTACATTGTTGTCGTGGGCGAAAAAGAAATGCAAACCGGTACTGTCAGTGTTCGTGCACGCGGCGGGCGCAATTTGGGCGTGATGCCCGTAGACGCCTTTATCGAACGCGTGGTCGGCGAAGATCAAACGCGCGTCAACAGCGACGGCGAATAACGTTTGTCGACAGAGCATTTTTAGAAAATTTTTAGGAGTAGTGTCATAGCACAAGATCGCACCCACCGAATCAACGGAGAGATTCGGGTACCTGAAGTCCGACTGACCGGCGTCGATGGCGCCCAGATCGGGATTGTTCGCACCGCAGAGGCTCTGCGTATGGCCGAAGACGCCGACGTGGACCTCGTGGAAGTGGCCCCCAACGCCCAGCCGCCCGTTTGCCGCCTGATGGACTACGGCAAGTTCCGTTATCAGGAACAGAAGAAGGCTCAGGAAATGAAGGCTCGCCAGAAAGTGGTGCAGGTTAAGGAAGTCAAGTTCCGTCCGGCAACGGATGAAAACGACTACCAGACCAAGTTGCGCGCTCTGCGTCGCTTCTTGGCCGACGGCGACAAGGCAAAGGTCACGCTTCGCTATCGCGGTCGTGAAATGGCTCACCAGGACTTGGGTGCTCAGATCATGACGCGTATTCGTGAAGATTTGGCTGAAGAAGCTCAGGTCGAACACAATCCCAAGCTCGAAGGCCGCCAAATGATCATGGTTTTGGCGCCGAAGAAGAAAAAATAAAAAATTTGTGTATAATCACGAGTTTGCGAGTTTCGCATTGCGCATGTTTCGATGAGAAACGTGCGCAAATTATGAAAAGTCGGGGCGGGCTAGAACAAAGTTCGGAAAATCATGGTTTTCCGACGCCTGGTGTCTCGATAACTTAAAAGGAAAACGGCCAAATGCCGAAGATGAAAACTAAGAAGGCTGCGAGCAAGCGCTTTAAGGTCCGCTCTGGCGGTTCTATCAAGCGCGGCCACGCCACCAAGCGTCACATTCTCACCCATCGTTCGACGAAGAACAAGCGTCAGTTGCGTGGTATGGTCACCATCCACGAATCCGACAGCAAGTCCATTCATCGTATGATGCCCTACGCATAATGTAAGGAGAGAATAGAAGATGCCTCGAGTAAAGCGTGGTGTGACGGCTCGTGCCCGTCATAAGAAGATTTTCGCCCTCTCCAAGGGCTTCCGTCTGCGTCGCAACAACGTTTATCGCGTTGCCAAGCAGGCTGTGATGCGTGCCGGTCAGTATGCTTACCGTGACCGCCGCGACAAGAAGCATGTGTTCCGTCGTTTGTGGATTGCTCGTATCAACGCTGCAACCCGCGCCAACGACATGACCTACAGCCGTTTCATGAACGGTTTGAAGAAGGCCAACATTGCTTTGGACCGTAAGGTTCTGGCTGATATGGCTGTGTTTGACAAGGCCGGTTTTGCCGCCCTCGTCGCTCAGGCCAAGGCCGCTTTGGCCTAATTCGTTAGGTCACGAAAAGGATACGTGAACAGCCCGAATAGGGAGGTTCGATCCGGTTGAAAGGGTTTGGGTGCCGAAAATGTACCCGAACCCTTTTTTCTTTCTCTCAATCACAAAGTTTTTGCGCTTGTGAATGGTAAAGGTACAAACGCAAAAGCATTTCAATTAACTTTGAGCCGAGGTCTTCGGGTATGAGTCTCGAAGGGTTCGGCAGAAGGTGTAAAGATGGAAGATTTGGTTCAAATCGTCGAGTCGGCGCGTGCCGACTTTGCCGCTGCCGAGCAGAGCGCGGCATTGGAAGACGCCAAGGCTCGTTATCTGGGTAAAAACGGCGCCTTGACGGCATTGATGAAAGGCTTGGGTGCATTGCCTGCCGAAGAAAAGCGCACGCGCGGTCAGCAGATCAATCGTGCCAAGGGCGAAGTCGAAGCGCTTTTAAACGCTCGCCGCGAAGCCATCGCCAATGCAGCCATGGAACAGAAGTTGGCTAGTGAAGCCATCGACGTGACTCTGCCCGGTCGCACCTTGCCCATGGGCGGCATTCACCCCGTGATGCGCACCTGGATGCGTATCGAAGAGATTTTCCGCTCCATCGGCTTTGACGTGGCCGACGGCCCCGAAATCGAAAGCGATTGGTTTAGCTTCACCGCTTTGAACAATCCGCCCAATCATCCGGCGCGCTCCATGCAAGACACCTTCTACGTGGATCGTTGCGACGGCACCGGTATGCAGTTGCCGTTGCGCCCGCACACCTCTCCGATGCAGGTGCGCTATGCCAAGACCCATACGCCGCCCATTAAAGTTATTGCTCCGGGCCGCACGTATCGCGTTGACAGCGACGCCACGCACTCGCCCATGTTTCATCAGGTCGAAGGCCTCTGGGTGGGTGACGATATTTCCTTTACCGATTTAAAGGGCGTGTATTCCGACTTCTTGCGTCGCTTCTTTGAAACCGACGACTTGAAGGTGCGTTTCCGTCCGAGTTACTTCCCGTTTACGGAACCCTCCGTCGAAGTCGACATGGCCTTTACCAGCGGTCCGCGCAAGGGCAAGTGGTTGGAAATTTCCGGTGCCGGCGAAGTGCACCCCAACGTGATTCGCAACTTCGGCTTGGATCCCGAAAAGTACATCGGTTTTGCTTTCGGCTCGGGCCTCGAACGTTTGACGATGTTGCGCTACGGCATCGACGACTTGCGCTTGTTCTTCGAAGGCGACCTTCGTTTCTTGCGTCAGTTCAATTAACCCGGTATTTGGAGAGTTTGGAAAATGTTATTTTCTGAAGAATGGTTGCGCAGTTGCGTCAATCCTCAGTTGACGACCGATGAGCTTGCCGAAGCCATGACCATGGCCGGGCTTGAAGTCGAAGAAGTTCAGAGCATCGCCCCGGAATTCACCGGTGTGGTGGTGGGTCACGTTTTGGAATGCGTGGACCATGAAAATTCCGATCACTTGCACGTCTGTAAGGTCGACGCCGGCACGGGCGAAATCCTGCAAATCGTTTGTGGCGCGCCCAATGTCAAGACGGGCGTGAAGGTGCCGTGTGCCAC